>JAKEEW010000638.1 GCA_022616375.1 Sporichthyaceae bacterium | reverse complement strand
CCCCGCTTGCTCAGCTGCTCGTACAGGTCGTGCACGCGATGCTGCGCCTGCGCGACCGCCATGCCATATCCCGGAATGACGACGACCGATGGCCCAGCTTTTCGCCCGCCTCGGCACGACCGTCACCGTCGTGGAGGCGCTGGACCGGCTCGCCCCGTTCGAGGAGCCCGAGGTCTCCGCCGTGATCGAGGAGGTCTTCACCGGCGAGGGCATCACGGTGCACACCGCCGCGGCCCTGACCGCCGTCCGCGCCCGGGACCGCGAGCGCGTCGCGACGGTCCGCACCCGCGCCGGGCGCGAGGTCGACCTGCACGCCGAGCGGCTGCTGATCGCCACCGGCCGCCGCCCGGTCACCACCGGCTTGAACCTGGACCGGGTCGGGGTCAAGACCGGCCAGCACGGCGAGATCGTCGTGGACGAGCACCTGCGCACCAGCAACGAGCGGATCTGGGCCGCGGGCGACGTCACCGGCCACCCCCAGTTCGTCTATGTCGCCGCCGCCCACGGCACCCTCGCCGCCGACAACGCCCTTGACGGCGCGGAGCGGACCCTGGACTACACCGCGCTGCCCCGGGTCACCTTCACCAGCCCCGCCATCGCCGCGGTCGGCCTGACCGACGCGCAGGTGGTCGAGACCGGGATCGCCTGCGACTGCCGAACCCTGCCGCTGGAGCACGTGACCCGGGCGCTGGTCAACCGGGACGCCCGCGGCCTGGTGAAGATCGTCGCCGAGGCCGGCACTGGCCGCCTGCTCGGCATCCACGTCATCGCCGACGGCGCCGGCGACATGATCACCGCCGCCACCTACGCGCTCGCCGCGGGCCTGACCGTCGACCAGCTCGCCCGCACCTGGGCCCCCTACCTGACCATGGCCGAAGCGCTCAAACTCGCCGCCCAGGCCTACACCTTGGATGTCGCCAAGCTCTCCTGCTGTGCCGGCTGAACCGCTGCACCATCGAAAGGGGAGGGAACGGAGCGACCATGCGCACGAACCTGGACGCGAACCTGAGCACGAACCGGGCGCGCCTGATGACGGTCGGCGAGCTGTCCCACCGGACCGGGGTGCCGATCAAGACCTTGCGCGCCGACACCGACACCGGGCTGGTCTACCCGGCCGGCGGCAGCCCGGCGAACTACCGGCTGTACGAATCCCGCCGCATCAGGGCATCGAGCGCAGGAATCCGATCATCTCCGCATTGGCCTCGGCCGGTCCCTCCTGCCGCACCCAGTGACCGCAACCCGACAGTAGGACGGCTGGCCGCAGGTTGGGGACCACCGTCTGCCGCCCCTCGACCCGACCCTGCCTCCGGGCATGAGGTCGAGCGCTCGATCGCCGGCGATGAACAGGGCGGGGCGCCGATTGAGGCCTGGTGAAGCCGGACTCGGCGAACGCAGCCACGTAGGCGCGATGTCCTGCTGGGTCAGCCAGCCGGGCAGCTCATCGGGCTG
>JAKEEW010000637.1 GCA_022616375.1 Sporichthyaceae bacterium | reverse complement strand
GGAATGGAGCGATACCGGCCGGCTTTCGTCGGCCGGCGGAAGGTGAGCCAGGGCGCGCCGCATCGGCGTGCCCCGCTCCACCGCGCCGCGCATGTCGTCACGGAGGCGGTTGATGTATGCCCGGGTGCGGGCGACCAGCTCCCCTGGCCGGGCCGGGATCGCCCCGTGGCCCGGCACCGCCAGACGCGGGGCGAGGCTGTCGATCAGCTCCAGCTCGCGGAGCAGCGCCGCCGACTGTCCGTCCACCACCATGGTGACACCGTCCTCGATCAACACGTCGCCCGCGAAGAGCACCCGCTCCCGCGGCAGCCAGACCAGCAGATCGCCGGCGCTGTGACCCGGCGCGGCATGCAGGATCACGATCCGGCGGCCGCCGAGGCTGAGGCTATCGCGGCCGGCCACCGGGCGGTCGGGCGAGTCCGCCAGCTCGAAGCCGAGCATCGCCTGGAGGCCGACGACACCGACCCAATCGGCGACCAGCTGGTCGGTCCCGGCCTCGGAGGCGAGCACCCTGTTGTTCGGATGCGCGATGACCTGGGCGCCCGCGCGCCGGAACACGATGGCTCCCATATGGTGGTCGGGATGGTGGTGGGTGAGGACCAGCCAGCGGATCGGTTGCCGGGTGACGCGGCGAATGGATCGGAGCAGCTGCTCGCCTTGCCGCGGGCTCGCCAGCGCGTCGATGACGACCACCCCCTCCCGGGTCACGATGAACCCCGCGTTGGGCCGGCCCTCGGACCCGCGTCCGGTGTCGCCCAGGACCGCGTACACCCCGTCGGCCAGGCGGCGCAGCGGCAGCGTGGTGGTGGAGTCCTGGGCCGCTCCGGCAACCGGAGCCAGACAGATCAGGGCGGTGACGGCGTGGGGGAACGACACGGTGCTGACCCGCCGACGCGGCGATGTCAGGCGGAGGCGAAGGCGATGTCGGCCGACTGCTTGAATACACCACCCTGGTTGTCGGTCCAGACCATGGTGAGCGGCGCCTCCCGATCGGCCCGCAGGGTGAAGCTCACTACCGGGT
>JAKEEW010000636.1 GCA_022616375.1 Sporichthyaceae bacterium | reverse complement strand
GCCCGAGCAGCCCAAGCAGGAGCACGCCCTGGGCGGCGCCGAAGTAGCCGCCGTACACCCCGACCAGGTACACCCCGGCAACCAGCAGTGGTCCGCCGTGCGGTGGCGCATCCTGCCGGACCACGAACCTGGCCAGGTGCGGCTGGGCCAGCACCAGCGCAACCCCGAGCAGGATCAGTGCGGGCACCACCGCGTCGAATACCGACTCCGGCAGCCACAGCAGCAGTAGCGCCCCGGTCAGCCCGCCGAGTGCACCGGTGAAGCCGAGCCGGATCAGCCGGTCCCGCTGGCCGACCAGCTCGCGCCGGTAGCCGATCACACCGGAGAACACCCCGGGCACCAGCCCGATCGTGTTCGACACGTTCGCGACCACCGCGGGATAGCCGATCCCGAGCAAGACCGGGAACGTGATGAGCGTGCCGGCGCCGACCACCGCATTGATGGTGCCGGCGGCCATCCCGGCCACGGTCACGGCCAGCGCCTCGAACGGAGTCATCGCTGACCGACCTTACGCAACATCCCGCGGATCTTTACGCACGGTCGAGACGCACTTTGACCTGGTTTGCCCGCGTTTGACCACCCCCGCTCACGCGTAATGATCGGGAAAGGGGCGTGCGGTGGCCGGCCGACGCCCCCGCCGGATCAGGGGGTAGAGCTGGTCGTGGGTCCGGCGCCGTCGGGGCCCTTGAGCCGGCCCACCACGCTGCCCAGTCCCTCCAGCGCCTTACCCAGCTCGCTCGGCACGATCCAGACCTTGTTCGCGTCGCCCTTGGCGATCTCGGGCAGCATCTGCAGGTACTGGTAGGACAGCAGCTTCTGGTCCGGGTTGCCTTCGTGGATCGCCTCGAACACCTGCAGGATCGCCTTCGCCTCGCCCTCGGCGCGCAGGATCGCGGCCCGCGCCTCGCCTTCGGCGCGCAGGATCGCGGCTTGCCGCTCGCCCTCGGCGGTCAGGATCTGGGACTGCTTGAAACCCTCGGCGGTTAGGATCGCGGCGCGCTTGTCGCGATCGGCGCGCATCTGCTTCTCCATCGAGTCCTGGATGGAGTGCGGCGGGTCGATCGCCTTCAGCTCGACCCGGTTGACTCGGATGCCCCACTTGCCGGTCGCCTCGTCCAGCACCCCGCGCAGTGCCCCGTTGATCTCTTCGCGGGAGGTCAGGGTCTTCTCCAGGTCCATGCCACCGACCACGTTACGCAGCGTGGTGACGGTCAGCTGCTCGACGCCCTGGATGTAGTTGGCGATCTCGTAGGTCGCGTCCTTCGGGTTGGTCACCTGGAAGTAGATGACCGTGTCGATCGACACCACCAGGTTGTCCTGGGTGATGACCGGCTGCGGTGGGAACGAGACCACCTGCTCGCGCATGTCGAGCAGCGGGCGAAGCCGCTCGATGAACGGCACCATGAGGTTCAGGCCCGGGTTCATCGTGCGGTTGTACTTGCCGAGCCGCTCCACGATGCCGGCGTATGCCTGCGGCACGATCTGGACCGATTTGGCCAGCGTGACCAGCACGAAAAGGATGATGACCGCTGCGATGATCAGTTCAACCATCGGACTCCCCTTATCCGATTACGAGGGCGGTCGCGCCCTCGATCTTGATGACGTCAACGCTACGACCGGGCTCGATCACGGATTCGCCGTCGTAGGACCGGGCGGACCAGACCTCGCCGGCCAACCGTACCCGGCCGCCGTTCCCGTCCACCTTCTCCAGCACCAGGGCTCGGGCGCCAACCAGTTGATCGACGTTCGTGCGGTGCTCGGGCGCCTGATGCAGGTGCCGGCGAGCCACCGGCCTGACCACCGCCAGCATGGCCAGCGATACCGCCGCGAAGGCGAGAATCTGGAGGCCACGGCTGGCGTCCACCATGGCCGCTACCGCAGCGGCCGCGGCTCCGACGGCCAGCATGGCGAAGAACAGCGTCAAGGTCAGAATCTCGACGATGACGAGCACGAGCGCGATCAAGGCCCAAACGATCCATGCGTCCACGGCTGAAATCGTAGGGATCTCAGCGGGCGTATACGAGTACGAAATGAAAACATCCGGTCGAACCTGACCCGATTGGCACTAGATCGGGACCGGTTTGTCGGCTAGCCGGACGCTCCGAACGCGGTCCAGCGGCCATCCTGGCGACGCAGGTTCAGCGGTGACCCGAAGGTGGTGGACAGGTTCCCGGCGGTGAGCGTGGTCGCGATCGGGCCGGCCGCAACCACTGATCCGGCGCGCAACATCAGCACGTGGGTGAACCCGTCGGGGATCTCCTCGACGTGGTGGGTGACCAGCACGATCGCCGGTGCCGCCAGGTCTCTGGCCAACCCGCCGAGCCGGCGCACCAGGTCTTCCCGGCCGCCCAGGTCAAGCCCGGCCGCCGGCTCGTCCAGCAGCAGCAGCTCGGGGTCGGTCATCAAGGCCCGGGCAATCTGGACCCGCTTGCGCTCGCCTTCGGACAGGGTGCCGAACTGCCGGTTGGCCAGTGCGGCCACGCCGAGTGCGTCGAGCAGCAAGGTGGCGCGTTGCTCGTCATATCCCTCGTAGCGCTCCCGCCAGCGGCCGAGCACCGCATACGACGCGGTGAGCACCACGTCCGCGACCCGCTCCCTGGCCGGCAGCCGGTCCGCCAGAGCCGCGCTGGTCAGCCCGATCCGGGGGCGCAGCTCGAAGACGTTGGTCGTCCCGAGCACCTCGCCGAGGATGCCGGTCACCCCGCTGGTCGGGTGCAGCAGGGCAGCCGCGACCTGCAGCAGCGTGGTCTTGCCCGCTCCGTTCGGGCCGAGCACGATCCAGCGGTCCCGCTCGTCGACCGTCCAGCTGACCGTGTCCAGCAGTTTGGCGCCGGCGCGGACGACCGTCACGTCGG
The DNA here is from genome assembly GCA_022616375.1 of Sporichthyaceae bacterium. Taxonomy (GTDB): domain Bacteria; phylum Actinomycetota; class Actinomycetes; order JAKEEW01; family JAKEEW01; genus JAKEEW01. Next base: position 2,414 of record JAKEEW010000636.1, on the reverse strand, counting down.
CCATCTCCAGGACGGCTGTCATCTTCGCTGCGCTCGCTCCGGTGGCAGGGTCTGCGGGTGGTCGTGCGGTGGTCCCAACCTAGAGCACCGGTGGCGCGGTCACCGGCACCCCCGCGCCGCCCAGGGCGGGCCGGTTCGGGCCGGTACCCCCGGGCCGCCCGGTTCGGGCCGGTTCGGGCCGGTACCCCCGGGCCGCCCGGGGCGGGCCGGTTCGGGCCGGTACCCCCGGGCCGCCCGGGGCGGGGCGGTTCGGGCCGGTCCCGGTCAGCTCCGGGCGGCCAGCGCACCGAGGTACTCGCTCCGGGCGATGAAGATCGCCCGCATCTCACCGGTCAGCTCGTCGAAGAACTCCTCGCGGTAGCGGGCGTCGGTGACGACCGCGATCGCGAAGTACAGCCCGGTGAACGCGGCGATCCCGCCGGCCACCCGGAGCAGGGCATCGGTGATCTCGACCTGCTGGCCGAGCAGCGTGAACGCCAGCACCGAGCGCGGGCTCTCGATCCCCCAGGACCGCAGGATCTCCGGGCCGATGGCCAGCGCACCGAACGCGACGAACAGCACCGCCACGCCCACGGTCACCACGAAGACCTGCAGGGCCTGGCTGACCATCATCACCAGGCCGACATTGATCTGCTCGCGCCGGCCAAGCGGTGGGCCGCCGGCACCGGTCTCGTCCTCGATCCGGTGCACCTCGGGTGGGATCCGCACCGCGACGAACAACGCCGCCAAGGCGGCCAGTCCGCCACCCACCAGCAGCAGCGCGACCTCGGACATGGACGAGAACACCTGCCACATCTCGGTGTTGACGAACAGCACCAGCGCGAAGATCAGTAGTGGCGCGAGCGCCCTGGACAGCAGCGCGAGCGAAGTGGCCAGCTGCCCGGCCATCCGGCGAACGGCCCAGCGGACGATCGCCAGCAGCCCGAACCCCCACACCAGATACACCACCGCGACCAGCGCAAGGTTGCCGGCGACGGCCAGCAGGGCACTACGCACCTGCCCGCCGAAGATCAGCGGCAGGATGGCCGGAGCCAGCACGAATACGGCAAGCTCCGGCCGGCCGAACCGGTCGGGCAGCGCCAGAAACGCTCGCCCGCGGATCCGGTTGACCAGGCCGGACGCGAGCACCAGGATGACCAGCCCGGCGAGCGTGGCGGCGATGTTGACCCCGATCGACCAGTCAGCCTTGGCGGCCAGCAACACCTCGGCGATGAACACCGTCGCGAACAACGGGGTGAACCGGTTGAACACGTCCCGGGTGGCCGAGAAGCCGACGATGAACAGTGGCAGGCCGGCGCGCCGGAACATCCGCTCGTAGCTGGACAGCTCGACCGCCATGCCCGCCGACCCTATCCAGGTATGGCCGGCCGCGGCAGCCATCCGTACCGGTCCGGCACTCGGCGCGGTGTTACCATCATTTAGCTTTTAGCCGGTAACGCTGAGAGGTGCCCATGCGGACCCAACGGATCGCGGTACTCGATGCGCCGTCCAACCTCGGTCTGCGACCACCGGGACCTGGCGCCGAGCCTGGCGTGCGCGGATTAGCCGCGGCGCTGCGCTCGCATCAGCTGCTGGCCAGGCTCGGCGCGGCCGACGCCGGCGAGGTCCGGCCACCCGCTTACTCCCCCGACCCGGAACCGACGACCGGCTTCCGCAACGGTCCGGCCATCGCCGGGTTCAGTGCGGAGCTGGCCGACCGGGTCGGCGAGCTGGTGGACACCCGGTTCTTTCCGCTGATCCTGGGCGGAGACTGCAGTGTCGTGCTGGGTCCGATGCTCGCGCTGCGCCGGCGCGGCCGGTACGGGCTGGCGTTCCTGGACGGCCACGACGACTACTCCTACGCGAAGGACTACGACACCTACCTGGGTCGCTTCGTCGCCGCCGGGCTCGACCTGGCGCTGCTGACCGGCCACGGCCCGAGCGCCCTGTGCGACATCGACCGGCTACGGCCCTACGTCGCCGAGGCCGACGTCGTCCATCTCGGCCTGCAGCGGGAGCCCGAAGACCTGGAGTACTTCGACGCCGCGGCATTCGACGACTCGCCGATTGCCCGGCATCCGGCCGGCGAGATCCGTGACCGAGGAGCCGACGCCGTGGTGAAGTCTGCCCGCGACCACTTGGACGCCCGGGCGCTGGACGGGTTCTGGATCCACCTCGACGTGGACGTCCTGCATCGCGACGCGATGCCCGCCGTCGACTCGCCCAATCCGAACGGCATCTCAATGCTCGAGCTCGGGGCTCTGCTCGCCGGCCTACTGGTCAGCCCGGCCGCGGTCGGGCTGAACGTGGGGATCTACGATCCGGAGCTCGATCCGACCGGAGCCTACGGCGCCGCCCTGGTCGACCTCCTGGTCCGCGCGATCGGCACCGCCCGCGGCGAGGTCTGAGCGCGCCGACGCTTACACATCCATCTG
>JAKEEW010000635.1 GCA_022616375.1 Sporichthyaceae bacterium | reverse complement strand
GGCATCCGCTGGATGCGGTCGCTGCTGGGGGGCCTGGCCGCCGAGGGGAAGACGGTCTTTGTCTCGTCCCACCTGATGAGCGAGATGGCCCTGACCGCGCGGCACCTTGTCGTCATCGGTCGGGGAGGTTGATCGCCGACGGCGGTGTGGAGGAGCTGATCGCCAGCGTCGCGCGCAACCTCGTGCGGGTCCGCAGCACCGACCCAGTCGCCCTGGCGGCCCTGCTCAGCTCGCCGGACGTCGAGGTGTCGCGCAACGAGGACGGCTCCCTGACCGTGTCGGGGCTGAGCACCGACCAGGTCGGCACCGTCGCGGCGGCGGCCGGGATCACCTTGCTCGAGCTCACCGCGCAGCAGGCCTCGCTGGAGGAGGCCTTCATGGACCTGACCCGGGACGCGGTGGAGTTCCGTGCCCCCACGACCACAGGAGCCAACTGATGACCGCCAGGATCGAACCCACCGCCCCAGCGCTGCCGAGGCACCGCGCCGACCAGCGGGTCACCCAGGTCGGCGTGCTGCGCTCGGAATGGGCCAAGCTGCGGTCCCTGGCATCGACCGTCTGGTCGCTGCTGACGGCCGTCGTGCTGATCGTCGGATTCGGCGCGCTGTATGCCATGGTCAGGGTCACCAGGCCGCCGCAGCAGCCCGCCGCCGTCGCCAGCTTCGACCCCGTGGCGGTCAGTCTCACCGGCATCCACCTGGCGCAGGTGGCGGTCGGCGTGCTCGGAGTGCTGCTCATCACCGGCGAGTACGCCACCGGCATGGTCCGGGTCAGCTTCGCCGCCGTCCCTCGACGGCTGCCGGTGCTGTGGGGCAAGGCCATCACGTTCGCGCTGACGACCCTCGCCCTGTGCGTCCCGGCAACCTTCGCGGCCTTCCTCGTCGGTCAGTCCATCCTGTCGTCCGCGCACCTCGACACCACCCTGGACCATCCTGGCGCGGTGCGGGCGGTGCTCGGCAGCGCGCTGTACCTCACCGCCGTCGGCCTGCTCGGGCTGGGCCTGGGGGCGGTGCTGCGCAACACCGCCGGGGCGATCTCCACGCTGTTCGGCGTGCTGTTCGCCCTCCAGATCGTCGTCGGCTTCCTGCCGGAGACCATCACCGACCAGGTCGGCAAGTACCTGCCCGGCCCGGCCGGCGCCGCCGTGACAAGCGTGCGGCCCGACCCCACCTCGCTCGGACCATGGACCGGGTTCGGCCTGTTCTGCCTCTACACCGCCATCGTCCTGGGGCTTGCCGCCTGGCGCCTGCGCCGCCGAGACGCCTGAGCCACCGCACGCCCGCCCGACCGGCGTGGTCGCCAACCCAGACCACCCACCGGTCGGGCGGGCGCTCGCCTT
>JAKEEW010000634.1 GCA_022616375.1 Sporichthyaceae bacterium | reverse complement strand
GGACCCGTCCGGGAGTTTCACGCTCAGCCGGGGCCGGCCGCGGTCGAAGCGGCGTTCCTGGGCGCCGGCGCGGGCGGCGACAGTGCGGATCAGCTGCTCCAGCTCGGCATCTGAGCTAGCGATTGGTCCGACCCGATGCCGGGTGCCGTCGGCGTGGCGCACCACGACCCGGTCGTGACCCTGGGCGAAGATCGTTTCGATTCGGGGGTCGTCCAGTAGCGGCTGCAGCCCGTGCAGGCCGAACAGGCCGTGCCACACCTCGGCGCCGATCCGTGCCTCGGATTCCGGGTCCAGGACCGGCAGGCCGGCGGCCAGCTGCGCCTCGACGTGCGCGGCGAGCTCGGCCGCCAGCAGCCGCTGCGCCATCTGGTTCCGTTCGGCCTGCGGTGCGGGTGTGCCGGGTGGGAATCGACGGGTCAGCTCGGCGGCCACCAGCTGCCGTAACACACCGGCCAAGGCCTGCTCGCTGTCGTCGGCCGATGTTGCGCGGGCGGTGGGCCGCGGTATCGATGCAGTGCCCACGACGAGGTCCTGTCTGGTCATCGGCGTCCTGCCGGGGCGCGAACAGCCGGTGAGCTCTGCTGGACCGCGGCCAGGTGCCTTCGGGGCGCGAAGTCATCCAGGATGTGCCCCAAGGCGTCAGCGGTGCGGGTGGCCGCGGCGACCAGGGGAAGCCGCCACAGTGGGGCACGGGTGCTCGGCGCGCCGGCCAGCACCGCCGCGCCGCGCGGATCGTGGGGCAGCACCCCGAGCAGCGGGATGGATACCGCGGCGGCGACCTCGGCCGGGTCGTAGGGGCCGGCGGCAGTAACAAGCAGTCGAAGCCGCGCCGGATCGGCGGGAAGGTCGGCCAGCAGGTCAGGCAGGTGCGCCACGTCGGCCAGCGTCGGGCGGGTCACCACCACCACCAGATCCGCACACTGCGTCAGCGGCCGGGCCGGGGAGTCTGGGTCGAGCCGTCCACAGTCGGCGACGAGCAGCACATCGCGCCGCGCCTGATCGATGGCTGGGTTGTCCGGCGCGCTCAGCAGTCGCACCGCCCCGCGGGCGGCCCGCGCCGACGGCGGGGCCAGCACCGCGGCCAGCCCACCCGGCAGGGTGCGCAGGTGCGTCGCCGGGGAGCGTTGTGGTCCCGGCCGGTTCCGTGACGCGGCCGCCCACGACACTAGACCCGGGCGGTAGGGCACGCCGTACCAGCAGGCAACGTCACCGCCGGACGGATCCAGCTCGGCCAGTACCGCCGGCTGCCGGTGCGGCCACACCGCGGCCAGCGCCAACCCGGCGGTCGTCACCCCGCAGGACTTGGCTGAGCCGAGCACCACGAGGCTCACCGGGCACCACCCGCGGCGGACAGCGCGACAAGCGCCACTCGGCCGGCTCCGGCGCCGGCCACCGCCACCGCGTCGGCGGGATCGAGCACCAGCCCGACCCGGGTGCCGCCGGTCGGGTCGCCGCCAGGCTGCACGCTGGCCACCAGCGCCGGACCGAGCTGGATCGGCACCACGCCGGTGTCGGAGATCCCCGGCTCGGCGGTGAGTACCACCACAACTCTGGCGCCCGTGGCCAGGCCTGGCGGGTACTGCCCGTCCGACAGCGCCAGTCCGATCATTGCCTGACCATCGGCGGGGAACGTCGCCGGCCCTAGCTGAGCTGGGGACAGCAGCGAACCTTCCGCAAGCGGGATCGCCGCCGTGCGACCCACGACCTGCGCGGCGCCGTTGGCCGGCACGACACCCAGGTCCGGGCCAGCAGCCACGTGCGCCACCCGCAGGTCCTCGGCGGCCACGACCTGGCCGGCGGCGACCGAGCGGGCCATTACCAACACCGCGGAGCGGCCACCCGCGCGAAGCACCACCAAAGCGACCGCCAACGCACACACGGTCACCAGCAACACCCCAACCAGTAGGTGCGGCACCCGCCGCCGCGGGCGCGCTGGAAGGCGCGGCGCCGCACCCGACCGGGCCGGGCGGGCCGGCCGCCGGGTGTCGTCCATCACAGCGTGAGTCATCGCCGGGATTACCTCCTCGATCGCCGGTCAGTGGCCGTCGGCCACGACGGCCTGGATCTCCAGTACCGGGACCGGCACCGACGCCGACACGGTCAGCTCCGGCAGCGTGCCGCCGGTACCGCCCGACCCCGTCCAGGACACCTGCCATACCGCGGTCACCGTGGCGGCGAAACGCCGGTCCGGCTGGGACGCACTGGATCGCTCGTAGCGGTAGGTGCACGCCCGCGTATCGGTCTTCGACACGTTCGGTGACCACGCCAGCCCCGGACCCTGACAGACCACTGCTGGTCTTCCGTCGCCGGGACGCCACACCGACCGGACCGGAGTGGCGGTGACCCGTACCCACACCGGCCCCGCCTGCGTGGACTGGGTCCGCTGCGACCAGTCGGTCACCCACCACCACGTCGGCAAACCGACCACCGTGGCCGGTCCGAGCGAAGACGGCACCTGCGGGCTGAGACCCACCGCCGGTCTGGGTAGTCGCATGTGGTTGCGGGCCCAGATCGCCAGATCCTCGGGTGCGACTGTCATACCGCCAAGTGGCCCATTGCCGACCGGGACCGCGATCAGCGACCGCAGCCCACCGGGGCAGGATCGCTCGTACCAAACCTTCGCGTCCTGCGCAGGGAGTGAATCACCAGGCAGGGCGCCACCCATATCCCCCACCCACTCCGGAACCGAGGAAATCAGCTGGTACGTGCAGTCGCTGGCGGTGGATTCGCCGGCCGAATCGGCGCTCGAACCAGGCCCACAGCTGCTGTGTCCAGCCAGCGTCCAAAAACCACCGCCGCCGTCGGTGGGCGTCACCACCTGGGTGTCCGTGCAGCTGCTCTCAGCCGCGGCGGCAGGACCGCCATGAACGACGGCCGCGACCGCAAGGCAGGCGACGACGCCAACCGCGGATTTCCAGCCACCTAGCGTGTAAGAGCGGCTGTGGACTGCGCGTAGCGTGTCTTCAAAATTCGCACGCCCGACCAATGTCGCCTCCGCTCCGACGGTGTTGATTGCGACCACGATTCGCCCTATCCCTTGCCAACAGGCTTGCCAGGCGAGGTCCCGAGACGAAATCAATGCTTTGTGAACAAGTAGGTGCATCAGCGCCCGCCGAGTGTGACGCTAGGAAGGAACGAACAGATCCGGCCGGCGTCTGGTCTTCACACGAGGTCGCCCGCCGGACGGGCGGTCGAAGATTTCGGAGGACATGTGCGACGACGGTCCGATCGGACGGCGCGCGAAGCCCGAGAACGCGGCGGACGGTGCCACCTTTGGACATCGGTAGCGGCGCTCGTCGCATTTGTCGCGGCGACGACCGGATGCACGGACAACGGTTCCGGAGCAGTTCCGGCCACTCCGACCACGCCAAGTCAGTCAAGTCCGACTAGCGCGGCGACCGGCCGGCCTGCGGAGGCCGACGTACTTGCGCAGTATGAGACGTTCCTCGACGTCTCCTACACCGACTGGCCCCCTGCCGAGCGGCGAGCACAGATGGAGAAGGTCGCCGTCGATCCAGCACTGGCGGCGTACCTGACCAACCTTGCTCGGATGGACCGAGCCGACGAGGTGCCGTTCGGCGAGATACAGACCCGCGAACCACGCGCGACAATCGACGGCGACACAGCCACCGTCGTCGACTGTCAAGACACCAGCGAATCTGGACGCAAGAAAGAGTCGACCGGCAACGTCCTATCCGTTGGAGTGGCCAGAGTGGAAGCCACGGTCACCCTCAAGCTCGGAAGCGATGACGTGTGGCGGGTCTCCGAGGTCGAGTACGGCTCTACCGACTGCTGACGACGGTGGCATCCGATCGTGCCCGGGATTGTCAGCGTGAGATGCCGGGAGCTTGCAGGCCGGCCCTTGGGCGGCGCTGTCGTCCAAGCTGTGATAGGAACGGGAGCCATGCGATTCCAGGTCGGTGATACGCAAGGCGGCACGCCAGCATGGTGGCCGTACAGCCGAAGCAACGAGATTGTCACCTGGGCCGGGGAGACCTTTGCCAGCCATTCCAATGCGACGCGGCCGGCGAGTAGCTTCAAGGCTGGTGCCGCTACGGCCGCAACGAGATCTACCTTGACTATGGGAACCAGTGGCGCTGGCCGCGCCTGGCGTTCAAGCGACAAGGCCGCCTCGCCCGGGGAGAGCTTCTTAAGCCAGCACTCCGCCCAGCGCGCCGCCCACAACGTGCGCGACAACGCCGGATCCGCAGACGGGCCTTAGACCGGCCGGGCGGGCACCTCCACCACCGCGCGCGACAAGCGGCTTCACGGATTGAGGTACGGAAGCCCAGTTTGGACCCAGCCTGGTGGCACGGCCAGCCATGCTCCGGCCGCTACTGCCAGGCCCCTTCGATCCGGCTGGCGTTGCCGATCTCCCCGGCGACAACCCGCCTGCGGATCTCTTCCCATTCGCGGATCACCCGACGTCCGCCTTCGGAGTGGGTTGGCCAGTTGATGCGGGTAACCGGTTCACCGGCGTAAATGGGTTCCCAGCCAATCGCGTGGAAGCGGTCGAGGTCAGGCAGGATTGTACGCACGGCGTGAACGGCGCGGCGGTGGTACCACTTGGACACCGCGGTGAGCGGCAACGTGCGCATGTCGGTGTGGTGGAGGTGTGGCAGGGCGAGCTGGACATTCTGCCAGGTGTCGGCTGATTGGTCCTCGACGCGGATGGCGTCCTCGGGCACGCCTGCGTCGCGAAGTCGTCGGCGGAACATCTGACCCTCGATGGTTCCGTCGTGCCGGTTGGCCCCTCCGGTGGCGATGATCAACGGCGCGAGGCCGCGGTGGTGGCGGTCGGCGGCGATCCGCACCGGGGCAGGTTGGTTGGTGCCAAACAACAGCAGTACGGTCGGTACATCCGGTGGCGGGAGGTGGATGTCCACATAGCTGGTGATCTCCGCGATCTCGGCGTCGCTCAACTCGCCAGTGGTCCCGCTAGCGTGCGCCATGCCCGTCCTCGCTCCATGTCGGCCTGGCCATGCGGTCAGCCTGGGTGGCCCGGTAGCGGGCATGGTAGTCGGCGCTGGCGGCCGCACCGGCGGCCCGTTGCTGGAGGGTGTGGTCGAGTCGGCCCGCCAACGCGAGGGTCGGCCAGACTGTGGGCGCAATCTCGAGCGCGGCGTGCCCGGCGGCGGCCGCACCGTCGAGGTCTCCGGTTCCGGCTCGGGCCAGGCCGAGGATCAGCAGCGTGCGGGCGTAGTTGGTCGAGGGTTGGCTGCCGTCGAGTGTGCGGGGCTGGTAGATGGTGTGCAGCAGCTCTTCGGTGACGGCGGCAGCCTGGTCGGGTTGGCCGGTGAGCAGCATCGAGGTGGCGGTGTAGGGCGGGTGCTGGGCAAGCGGGACGGAGAACACGCCGCTGGTCTCCGCCGATGGAGGCAACCGCGTGATGGAGCTGTCGGCGAGGGTTCGCGCCTGCCGTACACCATCGGTGTCGCCGAGCCAGGCACGTGCCCGCATCAGCTGAGCGGCTAGCCTCGTGTGTACGGCCGTGCCGGAGGGCGCGTGCCGGAGTCCGGCTGCGGCAACCTGCGCTGACCGGGCCGGCTGGTCGTGGTAGTAGGCCAGCACCGACCGGGTCATGGCCGCCCAACCGGCCAGTTCCGGATGGCCGGCCTCCTTACTGCGCCGTTCCGCGTCGACGCACCACACCAGCGCCGCGCCGTTGTCACCGAGGTAGTTGCTGGTGATGGCCAGCAGGTTGGACAGCCATCCAGCGCAGACAATCACGTCGGCCCTCTGCCGGGATCGGGAGCTGCGATTGAGGATGGTCGAGGTGAGCGATCGCACGCCAAGCAGGCCGTCATAGACCTCGGCAGGTGCCCGCGTCTGGACGGCATGAGCGTAATACCCGATGAGTTCATCCAGCGTCTCGGTTGCTGCGGACAGGCCGTCCGGGCCGCTGGCCACGACCTGTAGCGCCTCTGTCACCGGGGCCTGCCAGCCCCTGTCATTACCACCGACGGAGGCTGCAATCGGGACGCTGTCCGGGGTGGAGTCGAGATCGTCAAGCGCCGGGTTGGTATCGGCGTGCTTGCCGCTCGCAAGCCATTGAAGGCCGCCGTCGACCGGCTCGGCCTTGACACGCCAACCCGATGGCTGCGCCGAGAGCGCCCACGCCGGGTCTCGCTTGCGGTGATCGCCACAGTCGGCGAGGAGATCCGCAATCGAGCACTGGTAGATCATCGCGAGGCGGTCGAGCGTCTCCAGTGAGGGAGCGTGCCCCGTCGAGCTCGGCCATAGCTCCCAGGAGGAGAAGTTCTTTAGCGACCGCAGGTCGCCCGGCCAGCGACTGTTCCACTGATCAGCCGCCTCGCGTTGGCTCCAGCCGTGCGCGAGGCGAAACGCAACCCTCGCGTTTACCCGGTAGCGGGTGCGGAAGTCCTCGGCGATCTGGACCCACGTCCAGCCGCGCGCGCGCAGCTCGGCCGTGTGTGCGGCCTGCTCTTGTCGGAGGCTGCGAACCTTCTCCATGACCCGCTCCTGGTCCGGCTCGTGGTGTCGTGGAGTTACGCGAGGCCGATGACACTGATCGTAGCCTGAAGGACGTCATGTGCAGGTTGAACCGGGAAGAACTGCACGGAAGTTGGCGGTGCAGGTAGGTGGAATGGCCCGCCCGGCCGGCGGATCGTATGCGCATAGGAAGCCGCTGCGTATGAAGGGTGCCATTCAATGGCTTGCGTACGATGTGGACTCCGCATGCCGGGGGCCGCAACCGGTATTGGCGCGAACGGATTGGTCCTGACCGGACCCCGTTGAT
>JAKEEW010000633.1 GCA_022616375.1 Sporichthyaceae bacterium | reverse complement strand
GGGATACCCCCAGGGACCCCAGGCGGTGCCGTGGGTACGGCGGGCGGGATCTTCACATGTTGGGGGAAACGATCATCGGTGTGGCCAGGCTGGCCAATGATCGTGCGCTGTGAATGAGTGCTCGTGGCGGATACTCGGGACGGAATCTGTGGTGAACTCTGCGGGTCGAGTTGCCGAAAGCCAGACGCTGGGCGTTTTCGTCGCTCGGGCGGGCGGCATCCAGTGCCCTGGATTGGGAGCCGGCCGGCAGTGTGGTCGTGTGGTCAGGGCCGGTCAGAAGATCGTCTGTGGCGCCGCTCAGGGACATGGCTGACTCTCCTCTCACCTATGTCGACGTATGTCGCGGGTAGCACGTCGCGCAGAGCGTGAGTCCGTACACCATGATCTGGCTGGCGCTGACCGCGACCGCGCCACCGGCCCGTACCGGTTTGCCACACAGCGTGTGCCCGCGCCTGTTGTCGCGGTGCACTTGGCCGTGCTGCCCGAGCAGCACGGCCCTGCGGCGCCAAGCCGCTGCTCAGCCACGACCGACCACGACCCGGCGGGCGCCGATCAGCTCCGGGCGGGTTGCACCCGGTGCCCGGCGCGGGAGCTGCTGCAGCGCGGCCAAGGCCTGCAGCGCTTCCAGGCGTGACGGGCACACCTCGACCCCGCAGATGACACATCGGCCGGTCCCGCTGGACACCGGGTGCGCATCGAGCACACCTTGCAACTTGTCGAGCCCGTGCCGGGCAGCGGTGCTCATGTAGACGGTCACGCCGCCACCCCGTCATCGGGTACCGTCAGCGCTGACACTCGGACCAGCGCCCGGCGCTCCCCACCGACTTCGAACCCGGCGACCATCTCAACCCCGGCCACCCGCACCCAGTCGGCACCCTCCGCTAAGACCGTGTCCAGGTCCGGGATGGTCTTGATCACTCGAAGAGTCAGCGGGTCACCCGTGCTATAGGCCCAGTCGGCCGGCGCGATGGTGACGACATCACCTGGCCGGACTGATCGCCGCCTTGTCGCGGTCATCACAGGGGCGCAATCATCGGTGCGGTGCCGGTCGAGAGCACGCTGGACGGCGACCGGACGCCGTCCGGTCGGCTTGCC
>JAKEEW010000632.1 GCA_022616375.1 Sporichthyaceae bacterium | reverse complement strand
GGTGCTGGTGCGGCGGCCAGGTTGGTCGGCGTGTTGGGCACGGTGTTGTACTTCACGCTGAGCGTGGCCGAGTTCTTGAACCGGCGGAACGCGTTGTTGGAGCCGCTGATCGTCTCGCTGGTGGTGAGCCGGAAGGTGACCACACCGTCGCCGTCGGCTTCGATTGTATCGGTCAGGTCGAAGGTGACCGGCCGTTCCGGGCAGCCGCTTGACGCTTTGGCTCCGGCGACCGCTTTCGTGTCGGTTCCTGTGTACGGCCCGCCGGGTTGGTTGTTCCAGGTGGTCGACGAACTGATCTGCCCATAGCTTGTGGCGGTCACGTTGTAGGTGTTGCTGCAGCTGTTGTCCGCGGAGTAGTTGGAGGTGACGTTCAACACCCCCGAGTTGATGTTCTTCGACGTCCCCCACGAGGTGGGGATGCTGAACTGGAAGAAGGTGCGTTCCAGGCCGGTGGGGCTGGTCCAGCGCTGGTAGCCGACGCCGAGCCCGGTGCTGCCGTCGTTGTAGTTCGACACGCTCGGGAAGCCTTGTTGAACGTAGGTGTAGCCGGTGCGGTTCTCGGTCGGGGCGGTGACCCAGGCGACCGGAACCACCGACGGGTCGATGTACACCGGGTATTCGGTGTCGGCGCCGGTCAGCAGCGCGGTGTCGGGGGTCAGCCGCAGCTGGCCGGGTGTGTCGGTGTGCACGTCGATGGCCGCGACCTGGTCGCCCGGTAGCGGTGCGGGCGTGTGCCCTGGGTCGGATTCCTCGGGTGCGCTGGGTCCGGAGGAGTCCCACATCCGCGGCGCGGCCGCATGGTAGGCCAACCGGCCCTGGGTGTCGGTGACCTCGAGGTTGCCGCCCTCGTCGGTGCGCACGGAAAGCCCCGGGCTGGTGCTGGTGGGCAGGGTGAGGTTGGCCAGCGCCGGGTTGGCCGCCGCTTCGGGGGTGTGCACGATGAGCACCTCGGAGAAGCCGCCGTACTCGTTGGCGCTCAGCTGCAGGTCCACGTCGGGAAGCACGTCGGTGTACAGCGCGGTGTTGCCGACTACGGTCGGTGTGGGCAGCGCGGCGGGCCAGGAGATGCCAAGCTGGGCGCCCTGGTTGGCCATCGCGGCCAGCGGCGCGGTTCCGCCGCCGGAGATGGTCAGGCTGGTCTTGGTCGCGGCGGTGGAGAAGGTCCCGTCCTGGTTTGGCACCAGGGTGGTGTCGACGTCCACCCAGTCGCCGTCGCGCGTGAACCGCACCGGCACGGTGCTGATGGAGCCTTCGACGCTGCCGTCGGGTTGGGCGGTCAGGGTGGCGTGCTCGTCGGCCAGCGCATCGATCTCGACCGGCTGGCCGCTGGCCCGGGCCTGATCCACCGCCAGCTCTGCCGGCGACTCGACGGGTGGCGTGGTCTCCTGGGCGGCCGCGTGCGGTGCGATTGCGGTCAGCACCGCGGCGGCCAGAACCGGCACCGCCAGCAGTGTTGTCATCCGTCGTAACTGGGCCAGTCGACTAGCGGGTAATCTGCGCATGCTGGTCGTCCCCCTCCGTGAGCCGTGTCGGCCGGTCCGCCCGGTTGAGCCGGCACGGTAGCCGACAGCGATCTGCGGTGACTAGTCCCATTTCCAGAAGGTTGTGGCATCTGCCCGATCGGCACGTCCGTAACCCATTGACACCCCAACGCGGTGATCGATACGTTCCGTGCCACTTGCCGCGGTCGCGGCAGCTCGGGACTTCATCACACGGGGGTGACGGCCATGCGGTTAGCCGGCCGGCGATTCACTCGACGGATTGCGATGCGCACCACGGCTCCGGCCGCGGTCGTGCTCGCGTTGACGCTGGTGGCCCAGTTGGGTGCGACCGCGGAGGCGGCGTCGCTGCCGAGCGGTCGCAAACCCAAGCTGTGGTCGCCGCGGCCGCTGCCGGCGCAGGTCGAGGTGTCCGGGCGGGACCTGACCGGCGAAACACGGGCATCCGCCGCTGAACACAAGCAGTTCAGCCCGGTCGCGGTGTCCTGGCCCAAGGCCGCGTCGGCGGTGGTGCCGCTGGGCTCTGGACGGGTCACTGCGCGATCGCACTCGCTGCCGGCAAATGCGGCCCCCCTTCCGGTGACCGTTACGGCCGCAGGTCTGAGCGAGACCACGGGAAAGACCCAACGGGACGCGGCGGCCGCTGATGCGGAGTCACTGGTCCGAGTGAGGGTGGCGTCGCGGGCCGACGCTCAGGCGGCGGGGATCAGAGGTTTGCTGGTTTCGCTGCAGCGGGCGGACAGCTCGGCCGGCTCCCGGATGGCGGTCGGTTTGGACTACGCGGGGATCGTCGACGCGTACGGTGGCGACTACGGCTCGCGGCTGCGGCTGGTTAGCCTGCCGGCGTGCGCTTTGACGACCCCGGGGCGTTCGCGGTGCCGGGTTCAGACTCCGGTGGTGGGTGCGGTCAACGACACCGCCGCGCGCGAGGTGTCTGGGCAGGTTGTGCTTCCGGCCGCCGACGGTGGTGGCGGGTTGGTGGTGCTGGCTGTGGAGTCCGAGCAGGAGGGCACCGCGGGCACGTTCAGCGCCACGTCGTTGTCGCCGGCGGGGTCGTGGGCGCACGGCGGGAACACCGGCGCATTCACCTACTCGTATCCGATCACGGTTCCACCGTCGGTGGGTGGCCCGCCCCCGGGTGTAACGCTGGCCTACAGCTCGTCGGGCGTGGATGGGCGCACATCGGCCTCGAATAATCAGGCG
>JAKEEW010000631.1 GCA_022616375.1 Sporichthyaceae bacterium | reverse complement strand
GGTGCGTCGCGGCATCAGCGAGCAGCTCGCGGCGACCGTGCCCCGTAGGCTGCGATGACCTCGGCCATCGCGCCGCGGAGGTGTTCGCGGTCGTGCGCGGCGAGCGGCGCCAGGAGGTCGTTGAGCTCCTCGGTCACCTCGGCGTGGAACGCGGTCGCCGCCCCGTGGCCGGTGTCGGTCAGCGTCACGCGCACCGCACGCCGGTCACCTGGCACGGGCGATCGTCTGGCAAGACCGCGTCGCTCGGCCCGGTCGACCAGGCCGGTGAGCGCGGCCTTCTCCACGCCAAAGCAGTCTGCCAGCTCGGCCATTCCCCGAGGGCCCTCGGCCAGGACGCACAAGAGCTTGGCCTGGACGGGAGTCAGGCCGCGGCGTTCGGAGACGCGCGCGTAGATGCCCTGCACCAGGCTGGAGAGCTGGACCAGCCCGGTGGCGGCGTCGGGGTGCTGGTGCTCCACGCCGGCGGGCTGCCCATCCACGTCGCACTCCTGCCCAGCCGCCACCACCGTTGCCGCGGTCGCTTGCACGCTGTCGTCCACGTCGCTACAGTACACGACCAAGATAGTTAAGGGCGTGTACAGTACGTGTCATGAACAACCACGTGTGCGGTGTCAGGACATGACGCTGCCGGAGGAGGCCCGGGATGTCGTTCACCGACCAAGAGATCGCCTACCTGCGCTCCCAGCCGCTGGCCCGCATCGCCACCGTCGCTGCCGGCGGCCAGCCGGATGTGGTGGCGGTGGGCTACGAGTTCGACGGGACGCACCTGTACGTGGGCGGCCTGGACCCCGTGAAGACCCGGAAGTTCCGCAACGTGCGGGCCGGGAACACCACGGTCGCGCTCATCATCGACGACCTGCTGTCCACCGAACCGTGGACGCCGCGCTACCTGCGGATCTACGGCAGCGCCGAGCTCCTCGAACACGAGGGCCAGTTCGGGCCGGGCACCTACATGCGGATCACGCCCACCATTTCGTGGAGCTTCAACCTGGAGGGGCGCCCGTTCGCCCACGGCAACCAGGAGGTCAATTCGCGGCGCACCGTCCATCACGCCGTGGCCGAGCAGGGCGCATAGCCGGTTCGCACCGCCGCGCGGCCGGACGAGCCACGCCAACCCGTCGACCGCGATCACCAGCTCGCCCGGGTCCCGGCAACGGCGCGGGTGCCCACCCAAGGCAAGCTGTGAGGAGGTCACCCGCGCTTCGAGCCGCGCTCTGGCACCCGCGGCGCCCGACAGCCCGGCACACGGGACCGGCACCTGGGACCGGGGTTGACCAAGTAGGCCGTGCGCCGGATCCGCCGCAACGGCGGCAGGTGCATGGGCATGACCACCTGGCCCTAACGACCATCGGCCGCAACAGCGGAGCCGAACGCTCCACTCCTGTCGGCTGGGTTCCCGGCACCGACGGCGGCTGGCTGATCGTGGCGCCGGCGGCCGGGCGCCGAGGAATCCGGCCTGGCACACCACCTCGCCGAAGCTCCCGGCAAGGTTCAGGTCGAGATGGCCGGGCGCAAGGTGCCGTGATCGCCGAGCAGGTCCGTGGCGCGAACTGCCCGGTACCGGCCTTGTGCCCCTGCCGAGCCAGTGCGCCAGGCAGTTCGGTGTCGTCGGGAACCGGGTGACCGGGACCAGGCACCTGTCGACAGTCCGCCAGCGGTGCTTCAAACGGATTGACCGCGCCCAACTGGTCAAGCTCGCGTGCTGGCCGATCTGCTGGCGATGCTTGGAACGCTCATGCGGATTTCACCAGGTACGTCAGACCGCCTCGGCGAGAAGGACCTTCGGGCCGCCGGGGAGGGGGCGGGTCTCGCGCCAGCGCCAGCCGGTGGCCTCGACCCAGGCGCGGACCTCGGCTTCGGGGTAGACGGCGGTGCCGTCGACCACCAGGTACTCGCCGGCCATGAGCGCGTCCAGCGGCCGCTTGGCGCTGTCCGGGTCGCCGCCGAGGAAGAAGTCGACCACCAGGAGGCGGCCGCCGAACGGGACGGCGCCGCGTGCCCGGGCGAGCAGGGCGCGGTTGCCCGGATCGAGCTCGCCGAAGCGCAGCCGCTCGCGGGCGATCTGCCCCAGAGCCTCGGTGGATCCCAGTCGATCCACCAGGGTCCATCCCAGCGCCGCGCAGC
>JAKEEW010000630.1 GCA_022616375.1 Sporichthyaceae bacterium | reverse complement strand
TACGGCGGCTCCGGCCTGACGCGGACGAGACCGTCGTGCTGCCCAGGCGCGGCCTGGCCCGGCGCCGGGCGATCCGCAACGCCACCGCTGCGGTGCCGGGCCCCGGAGCCGGTGCCGGGCTGGCGGCCGCCACCCCGACCGCGACTCCAACGGCCACTCCGACGGCGGCACCGCCCGGACCGGTCAGGACGGTCCGGGCCGGATCCGGCCGGGGCCGCCGAGCCGGGCGCTGGATCGCGATCGGACTGGTCGGGCTGCTGGTGCTCGGTGTTCTCGGCTATTTCTTCCTCGATTCCCGGATCTCCCGGGACACGACGCTGCCCAACTACAGCGGCCGGCCGGCCGCGACACCGGGGCAGGACTGGCTGCTGGTCGGATCGGACAGCCGGGCCGATCTGTCCGCGGCCGAGCGCCGCCGGTTGTCGACCGGCAGCGCCGGCGGACGCCGCACCGACACGATGATGCTGCTGCACATCCCGTCAGGGGGCGGCAAGCCCACCCTGGTCAGCCTGCCGCGAGACTCCTACGTGCCGATCCCCGGCCGGGGCCGCAACAAGCTCAACGCGGCATACGCGTTCGGCGGCCCGCGACTTCTGGTGCAGACCGTGGAGACCGTGACCGGGATCCGGATCGACCACTACATGGAGATCGGCTTCGGCGGTTTCGTCGGCGTCGTGGACGCGGTCGGCGGCGTCCGGATGTGCGTGGACCAGGCCATCGACGATCCGAAGGCGGGCCTGGACATCCGCGCCGGCTGCCAGGAGCTGGACGGCGACGAGGCACTCGGCTTCGTCCGGACCCGGGCCACCGCCCGGGCCGACCTGGACCGGGTGCAGCGACAGCGCGAGTTCCTGTCCGCGGTGCTGGACAAGGCGAGTAGTCCCGGTGTGCTGTTCAACCCGTTCCGCAGCGTGCCGCTGGCGTTCTCCGCGACCGATGCGGTCTCCGTCGACCAGGGCACCCACCTGTTCGACCTGGCCAGGCTGGGCCTGGCGATGGGCGGCGACCCGGTGACCACGACGGTGCCGGTGGCCGACACCCCGACCCTGCCGGTGGTCGGGTCGGTGGTGCGCTGGGACCGGACCAACGCGCTGCGGCTGTTCGATGCGCTCCAGAACGACCGGGCGGTGCCCTCCGACCTGCTGGTCGACTAGCGCGGCGGCGGCAGCGCCGCCAGCCGGAGTTGGTCCAGCCGCTCGAGCCGGCTCAGCCGGTCGGCGACGGCGACGCGGACGGGGACGGGGACCCGGTCGAGCCCGGCACGCCGAGGCTGCGCAACGTCAACGCGGTCAGGTCCATCGCCCGCTGCCGGATGTCGGCCTCTTCCCGGTGGCCGTACAGGGTCATGACCACCGTGAGGTTGTCCTGGCACGCGACCACCACCGATTTGGCCAGCGGACCCGACCCGAGCTCGGTGTTGGTGAGGTTGGTCTGCACGACGGCGAACTGGGCGAGCCCGTTGATCCGCCGGACGCCGGCCGCCTCGGCGGCCGTCAGGTCACACATGACCGGGTCACCGCCCTGGGTGATCGAGACCGTGCCGTTGATCCCGGAGATCCGATCGACGTCGTAGCTGCAGACGCCAGGGCCTGACCCCTCGGCGGCGAACACCGGGTTGCCGACGACCTGGGCGAACTCGGCCGGCGGCAGCACCGCGCAGGCCGGTGGCAGCGCCGGGCCGCCGGACGGGCTGCCACTCGGTGTCGCACCACCGCCCGGGGTTGGCTGGCCGGAGGTCGGTTGGTCGGACGGAACCGGCGAGCTGGATCCCGCGGTCGGCGGTGCGCTGGGTTGGGGGGCGGCCCGGTCATCGCCACCGCAGCCGGTCACGGCTAACGCCACCGCGACGATTCCGGCGACCAAGATCGCTGACGCGCTCCGTCGCATGCCAGCCCTCCCCGCCACCGCCCGCGATGGCACTACCCGCACCAACGGGACCTACTTTCACGCAGCCGCACCGATCCCACAAGCGACGTTAGCTCTCGGTTCGGCAACTAACCCGGCGGTGATCCACCGGGCCGGCGGTGATCCGCCAGACCGGGCGCTGCTCCGTCCGGGTGAGCCGGACCCAAGCCGGTGACGGTATCGCAACACTGCGGTAACAGTGCCGCGAGACAGTGGGGACGAGTGTGAGCCGGCCACGAGGAGCCACGATGCTGCTGAGACTGCGCTGTTCGCTGCCCAACCGGCCGGGCTCGCTGGGCCAGCTGGCCCGTGCCCTGGGCACCGCCGGAGCGGACATCGTCCAGGTCAGTGTGCTGGAGTGCGATCAGAGCCGGGCGGTGGACGACTTCACCGTGGTGTGGCCGGACGCCCAGCCGCGGCACCGGCTGGTGACCGCGGTGGAAAGCATGTCCGGGTTCGGAGTGGACGGGATCTGGCCGACCGGCACGGTTCCCGGTGTCGATCCCGAGCTCGACCTGCTCGGCCACGTCGCGGTCAGCCCGAGCCGGGCGATCGCCACCCTGGTCGACGCGTTGCCGGACATCTGCGCGGCGGACTGGGCCGCGACGGTCAACGCGGCCAGGCAGCGGGTGCACGCCAGCTCGTATGCACCGCACGCCCCGGAGGTGTTGGAGCT
The DNA here is from genome assembly GCA_022616375.1 of Sporichthyaceae bacterium. GTDB lineage: Bacteria > Actinomycetota > Actinomycetes > JAKEEW01 > JAKEEW01 > JAKEEW01. The sequence continues at coordinate 308 of JAKEEW010000630.1, read as the reverse complement.
CACGCCGGTCCGCCCGACCGCGTTCACCGGCGAGTCCGGGATCAGCTACGCGATCGCGCCGGTCGCGGTGGTCGGATTGAGCTTGATCGTCGCGCGTGAGGAGGGTGCGGCGTTCCACCGGATCGAGCTGCTCCGGCTGCAGCGGTTGGTCGACATAGTGACCGCGATCCTGGCCAGCCAGCGCCGGCCGCGCGAACGCGGTCGAGCCGTGCTCGACCTACCCCGCTAGCCGCCACCACCCCGCAGTTCCGCGATCATTACTGGCGTTCTGCGCAGACAAACTACCCAAATTGGGTGATCAACTGCAC
>JAKEEW010000629.1 GCA_022616375.1 Sporichthyaceae bacterium | reverse complement strand
GGCGGGTGCCTGAGCTGGCCGCCTTGCGCGCCGAGGCCGGATTGGCGCGGCTGTGCCGCTGTCGCGTCGTGCTGGTCTCGGGTGAGACCGGCGTCGGGAAGAGTCGGCTCGTCGAGGAGTTCGTGCGCAGCCTCGACTTCCGGTCGGTGAGGGTGAGTTGCCCCCGTGGTGAGGATGGCCCGCCGCTGTGGCGGTGGGAGACGGTCCTTTCCGAGCTTGCGGCCGTGGCACCGATTGTCGCGGACCGCAACGGCTTTCCCGCGCGTGTCGCGTTCGCGGAGGCGATGCTGCGCGCGGCGGCGGCCGGGCCGACCCTCGTCGTGCTGGATGACCTGCAGCGCGCCGACGAAGCGAGCCTCGCGCTGCTCATAGATCTGGCTGATCGGGCTGCCGACGTTGCGTTACTCGTAATCTGCGCGTATCGGGACGAGCGGGTGCTGCCGCTGCCGACCGGGCCTGCCGTCGTACGCGTGGCCGTGCCGGGCCTTGTGGTGGCGGAGGTCGACGACCTCGTGACTGATCTCGTCGGCGCCAAAGCCCCCGCACCATTGGTGGCACAGCTGCGTCAGCGGACCGATGGCAACCCAATGCTTATCACCACGGTCGCCGCGCAGCTCGACGTTGCGGGCTGGGCCGAGCGGGCTGTCGGTGCCGCGGGCGCCGACGGTGCCGACCGGTTGCCGATTTTGTGGCCGCGGGAAATACAGGCCGCGGTCGCGGCCCGGCTGGTTCCGCTGACCGGCGCCACCCGCGCGGTGCTCGGAGCCGCCGCGGTGTTGGGGCGCGAGTTCGACCTCGTACTACTGGAACGGATCACACCACTCTCCGAAGTGGACCTGATCGACGGCTTGGACGAGGCACTGCGGCATGGCCTGCTCAGCTCGCGTGGCGACCAGGTCTATCGGTTTGTTCGAGCCGTCGACCGGGAGGTTCTCTACGACGACATCGGGGCCACGGACCGTGCCCGACTACACGAGGCGGCCGCGCGAGCGCTGCTCGCGTTCGGCCCCATGG
>JAKEEW010000628.1 GCA_022616375.1 Sporichthyaceae bacterium | reverse complement strand
GGCCGACCGGCTCGGGCGGCGGCTGCCGATCAGCGCGGCGACCGCTGTCGTCATCACCGGCCAGCAGCAACGCGTGCGCGCCCGATACCCCGAGACCCCCATCAAGATGTTGAAGTTGCTGCCCGCCCTGCTCCACAACCCCGACGGCAGCAAGGCAATCCGCAGCTACAACCTGTCCGGCATCCACCGCGTGTGCCTGGCAACTAGTTTGGGCGCCAGATGGCAACGAGTTTCGGCGCCAGTCTGGCAATCGAGGGATTGTTATGACTGGAGTGGCAGCGAGTTTCGGCGCCACCGGCCGGTGGGTGGTGTGCGCAGAACGTCGAGGTGGCGGGCCGTGTCTTCGTTTGCGGCGGCTCGTTAGCTTCCCGTAGGCCGGGCCCGGCCGTTTGCGCCCCCGATAGGCGCGGCAGCCGGGGTCCGGTTTCGCGCTATGGGTGGTAGAGCTGGCCGTGGCGGCGGCCGTGTAGTTCAGGTTCGACGACGATGCCTTCGTCGTCGAGGAGTTCGTGGAGTCGCCCGGCGGTGATGGCGAGGCCGTCGTGGAACCAGTGCAGGGTGGCGAGGTCGGCGCGCTGGTTGCGGCCGATGACGGCGGCGATGGTGGTGTCGAGGGCTTTGCTGCCGGGGTGGTTGAACACCTCGTCGCAGAAGTCGAGCAGTTCGATGGCGGTGCCGATTAGTCCGGCGGGAACGTCCACCATGGGCTCGACGTCGTCGCGTCCGGTCGGGTTCTGGTCGTCGGGCGGCCATTGGTCTGGGCCGAGGTCTGGTGGCCAGTCGTCGGGGATGGTGTCGTGCGCGCCGGTCACCGCGGTTGCCGTTTCGCGCGGGTGGTGGCTAACCGGTAGGAGTCGCTGCCGGTCTCGATGATGTGGCCATTGAAGGTCAGTCGGTCCACGATGGCTGCGCAGAGGCGCGGGTCGGTGAAGGTGCGCTGCCACTCGCTGAAGGGAGCGTTGGAGGCGACCGCGATGGCGCGGCGTTCCTCCCGCTCGGTGAAGATCTGGAACAGCAGCTTCGCCCCGGCCGGATCGAGTTCGAGGTATCCGAACTCGTCGAGGCAGAGCAGGTCGACCTTGCCGTAGCGGGCGATCGTGCGGGACAGGTGGTGCTCGTCGGCGGCCTCGACCAGCTCGTTGATCAGGTTGGCGCAGGTGCTGTAGCGCACCTTCAGCCCGGCCTCGGCGATCGCGGTGCCGACGCCGATGAGCAGGTGCGACTTGCCGGTGCCGGAGTCACCGAGCAGGACCAGGGGCTGGCCGGCGCGGACCCAGGCAGGGTCGGCCAGCGTGGCGATGACCTCGGCGGCCACGGCCGGATTGGCGGCGAAGTCGAAGTCCTCCAGCCGTTTCGGCCGGGCGAAGCCGGCCTCGTGGACCAGACGCAGCTTGCGCCGCTGCAGGCGCTCGGCCAGCTCGGCGGCGAGCAGGTCGGCCAGGAACCGGGTGTAGCTGGCCTGCTCCCGCAGCGCCGCGGCGGCGATCTCGCGGTGCTGCTCACGGATGGTGGGCAGTTGCAGGGTGCGGCAGGCCAGGTCGATGTCGGCGTCGACGGGGTCGACGCCGGGAGCGACGACGCGGGGGCGTGGCGTCCGCGCCGGACGGGCGGTGCCGGTGGCGATGGTCATGGCTGGTCGTCTCCGCTCTGGTCGTCTCGGATCGGGTCGTGGAGGGTGAGCAGTTCGTCGTAGGCGGCCACCGACGGCGCCGGCCGCGGCTGGACTGGTGCCGGGCCGACGCGATCGCTGGCGGGCTCGGCGGGAAGCCCCAGATCGGACAGGTCCACCGGGTCCGGGCAGCCAAGGCCGCCGGCGGCCTTGCGGACCTGCAGCGCGACCAGCTCGGGGCTGGTCGACCCGACCGCCAGCGCGGCGCTCATTCCGGCGATCACCGCGTCGGCGGGCCGATGCCGGTGCAGCAGCAGCACCTCGATCAGCGCCCGGGTCCCCTCGGCGCGCCCGTGGGCGGCCATCGCCGCGTCCCAGAACGCCTGGTGCGTGGCGGTGAACGTGCCCTCCGCCCGGGCGATCGCCAGCGCCGACGAACCAGCCATGGCGCCGGGCTTGCCGAGCAGGATCTCCAGGTAGTGGTCCAGCACGTCGTGGTAGGCGTAGCGGCGGGTCAGCCGCGGGTGGCGGGCCACCTCGCGGCGGCCATCGAAGACGAGCACATGGTTGGCCCGCAACGACACCCGCACCTTGCGGCCGATGAACCGGGCCGGCACCGAGTAGTAGCACTGGCGCACCGTGACCCGTGAGCGTGAGTTCACCGTCGGGGTCAGCGTGATC
>JAKEEW010000627.1 GCA_022616375.1 Sporichthyaceae bacterium | reverse complement strand
GGCTCACCCCAGTAGCGCTGCCGGGAGAACAGCCAGTCCCGCAGCTTGTAGGTGACCGTGCCGGTGCCCAAACCCTTGCCCTCCAGCCACGCGATGATCGCCTTCTTCGCGTCGGCCACACCCAGACCGTCCAGGCTGATCTCGTCGTTGGCCGAGTTGATCGCCGGACCCTCACCGATGTACGCCTTACCGTCGAAGTCGGCCGGCGGCCGGACGGTCCGCACGATCGGCAGGCCGTATTGCTCGGCGAACTCCCAGTCCCGCTCGTCCTGGCCGGGCACCGCCATGATGGCGCCGGTGCCGTAGCCCATCAGCACGTAGTCCGCGACGTAGACCGGGATGGACTCGCCGGTTGCCGGATTGACCGCGTACGACCCGGTGACTACCCCGGTCTTCTCTCGCAGCTCGACCTGGCGCTCCACATCGGACTTGGCCTCGGCGGTGCGCCGGTAGGCCGCGACGGCCTCCGCCTGGGCCTCGGTGGTCAGCTCGTCGACCAGCGGATGTTCCGGCGCCAGCACCATGTAGGTTGCGCCGAACATGGTGTCGGGGCGGGTGGTGAACACCGAGATCGCATCATCCTCGCCCTTCACCGTGGTCACCGGAAAGTCGATCAGCGCGCCCTCGGACCGGCCGATCCAGTTGCGCTGCATCAGCTTGACCGGCTCCGGCCAGTCCAGGTCGTCCAGGTCGGCCAGCAGCCGCTCGGCGTACGCGGTGATCCGCATCATCCACTGCTTCAGCGTGGCCTTGAAGACCGGGAAGTTGCCGCGTTCGCTGCGCCCCTCGGCGGTGACCTCCTCGTTGGCCAGCACCGTGCCCAGCCCCGGACACCAGTTCACCGGCGCCTCGGACAGGTACACCAGCCGGTGGCTGTCGATCAGCTCGCGCCGGTCCTGCTCGGTCATCTCCACCCACGGCCGATGGCCGGGAGTCCGCCGCTCGCCGCGTTCGTACTGGGCGACCAGCTCGCTGATCGGCCGCGCCTTGCCGGCCACACCGGCGGTCTCGTCGTACCAGGAGTTGAAGATCTTCAGGAAGATCCACTGCGTCCAGCGATAGTAGCCCTCGTCGGTGGTCGCGACCGAACGGCGGGGATCGTGTCCCAGCCCCAGCCGGCGCAGCTGTGCCCGGTAGCGCACGATGTTGGCCTCGGTCGTGGTGCGCGGGTGCTGGCCGGTCTGCACCGCGTACTGCTCGGCCGGCAGCCCGAACGCGTCGAAGCCCATCGCGTGCAGCACGTTGTGCCCGGTCATCCGCTGGTAGCGGGCGTAGCAGTCGTTGGCGATGAAGCCCAGCGGGTGCCCCACGTGCAGGCCGGCACCGGACGGGTAGGGAAACATGTCGAGCACGAACAGCTTCGGCCGGCCGGCCACCTTCGCCGGATCGGCCAGCGATCCGGCCGGGTTGGGCGCGTCGAAGGTGCCCTCGTCCTCCCAGCGGTCCTGCCAGCGCGCCTCGATCTCGCCGGCCAGCTCGGCGGTATAGCGGAACGGCGCTCGCTCGCTCGGCCCGGTGCCCTCGCTCATCGATGGTCCTCAGATCAGTGGTGTGGCGCTGCTAAGAAAAAACCCCTCGGAATACGAGGGGTAGCCGCGCTGATGTCCTGTCCGGTACAGATCAGCGCGGCCGGCTAAGGAGCAGCTGAACGGCTCGCACACGGCCAGGGTAGCCGGTCGGACCGGCGATGCGCACCAAAGTGACCTTGCTGTAGCCGGCCGCCGGCGCCGATCATGCGAACCGGCCCGCATCGGCCAATTCCAGGACGATCGGGCGTATCCCCGTTCCCGGTTACGTTCTGCCACACTTCGGCGGTGGTCCGACTGTGGAAACGGAACAGCCAGCAGGCGTTCCAGGCCAAGCTGGAGGCCGAGCGCCAGCGGTTTCTCGCGACCACGTCTGTGCCACTTCGGCGCCGTGGCACGCTCGAGCCGCCCAGGCCCGATCTCGAGCTGGTGTCCGCGTCGCTTGGCCCCGACCTGTCCCTGATCGCGTTGTGGACCACCGCCCTTGACGCGCAGGCCGCATTGTCCAGCGAGGTCGTCGAGCACGGGCAGCGGGTGCCGCGGGGCCGCGCGGCCCGGCCCTACCGGGCGGTGCTGACCTGGCACGGCGGCACCGGCGCGGCCGCCCGCGGTCCGACCTGGATCGACGACCTCGACCTGGCCCGGCCGATCGTGCAGCCGCTACCCGACGGTGGACTGCTGATGGTCAGCGCGCGCTGCCGGATGCGGGACGGCCAGCCGGAGCACAACGCCTACATCTACGGTGCACACGGTTTCGTCGAGCGGTCCGGCTCGGTCGGCGACGGGATCGAGGACGTCCAGGTCTCGGCCAGCGGCCGGATCTGGATCTC
>JAKEEW010000626.1 GCA_022616375.1 Sporichthyaceae bacterium | reverse complement strand
GACCACGGTGGGCCTGCCCGCCATCTACGTGCCGTTGCCGTACGGTAACGGCGAGCAACACCGAAACGCGCTTCCGGTGGTACAGGCCGGCGGCGGCCTCCTGGTCGATGACGCCGAGCTCACGCCCGAGTGGATCGAGAAGACAGTGGTCCCGCTGGCCACGGACCCGGCGCGGCTGGCCGAGATGAGTGGGGCCGCGACGCGGTTCGGTAGGCGGGACGGCGACGAGGCGCTCCGGGCGTTCGTGCTGGATGTCGTCGCCGGACGATTGTGAGCCCGAGCCGGGATCGTGCAGCGAGGCTCAGCCGCGAGCGCAGTCGCGAACGCAAGATGGCACAGTAGCGGGAAGGATGTTGGCGTGAGCACGACACTGCCGGTGCCCGTGTCGGCCGAGGATCTGGGGCGCGTACACCTGGTCGGCGTGGGCGGCGTCGGCATGAGCGGGCTGGCCCGCCTCCTACTCTCCCGTGGCATCCCGACCTCGGGCAGCGAACTCAAGGACTGGCCAGCGCTGGCCGGTCTTCGTGCGCTGGGCGGCACCATCCACATGCGACACGATGTGTCCAATCTGGACGGTGTCGACACCGTCGTGTACTCCAGTGCGATCCCGGCCGACCACCTGGAGCTGGTCGAGGCGCGAGCCCGCGGGCTGCGGGTGCTGCACCGGTCGGAGGCGCTCGCCGCCGCGATGACCGGCCGGCAGACGATCGCCGTCGCCGGCACCCATGGCAAGACCACTACCACGTCGATGCTCACGTCGATTCTGCAGCACGGCGGACTGGACCCGTCGTTCGTCATCGGCGGTGAGATCGCCGAGGTCGGCTCAAACGCGCACCACGGAACCGGCCCCCACTTCGTGGCCGAGGCCGACGAGCACGACCGGTCGTTCCTGAACTACCGGCCGGACATCGCTATTGTGACCAACATCGATGCCGACCACCTCAACACCTACGGCGACCTGGCTGGTCTCGCGGACGCATTCGGACAGTTCTGCCGCCTCGTCGGACCAGACGGGCT
>JAKEEW010000625.1 GCA_022616375.1 Sporichthyaceae bacterium | reverse complement strand
CGTTGCGTTGAGCCTAGTCAATCCCTGCGCGCTCGCTGAATGTCCGCCGGGCGGGGTTGCCGAACCAGGCGCTAACCGGCCTGGGCATCGGGTAGCCGGATCTGGAAGCGGCAGCCGTGGCCGGTGTTGGCGACGGTGAGGCTGCCGTCGTGCGCTTCGACGATGCCGCGGGCGATGGCCAGGCCCAATCCGGCGCCTCCGTCCGGGCCAGGGGTCCGGGCCGGGGTGCCGCGCCAGCCCACATCGAACAGCCTGGCCAGATCCGGTTCGGGGATCCCACCGCAGCCGTCGGTGACCTCGAGCACGGCGTCATCGGCCGAGCGCCCGGCCAGTACCGCCACGGTGCCGTCGGCCGGGGTGTGCCGGATCGCGTTGATGACCAGGTTGGTCAGCACCCGGGACAGCTCGCGGCCGTCGGCACGGACCACGATCGGGCCGCCCGGCTGGCCGACTAGCCGCACCCCACGCGCTTTGGCTAGCGCATCGGCGCTGGCCAAAGCGTCGCTGACCAGATCCGCGACCGGCACCAGTGAGGTGGATAGCCGCAGCGTGCCGGACTGGATCCTGGACAGCTCGAACAGGTCGTCCACCAGACCCGCGAGCCGGTCCACCTCGATCCGCATCTGGCGGTGGTAGCGGGCCGGATCGGTGGCTACGCTGTCCTCGAGCGCTTCCGCCATGGCCCGGATCCCGGCCAGCGGGGTCCGCAGGTCGTGCGAGACCCAGGCGACCAACTCCCGCCGGGATGCGTCGAGCGCCTGTTCGCGCTGCCTGGACTCGGTCAGCCGCCGGTCTGTGGCAGCCAGCTCACGGGCCAGCTCGGCTAGCTCCGCGGTGGGCGGGTTCGCCGGCGCGGTGAACGCCGTGCTGGTGCCCAGGCCGCGGGCGGCCCGGGTCAGCTGCCGGCTGCCGCTGGTGACCCACCGCCCGAGCAGGAGTGCTAGCACGGCCGAGACCGCCCCGGCCACGAGTGCGACCTCGATCACGACGGCCAGGTCGTGCCGATCGAGGAACATTGCCTGCGCGGTGCCGATGACCGCGACCACGACGGCAAGCGCGGTCGTGACCGCGACCAGGATGATGCTGGTCTGCAGGCTGGCTCTGCGTAGCGCCCGCAGCGCCAGGACGCCGGCGAGCCCGCTCGCGCCGGCACCGGCCGCGGCGATCAGTGCGATCAGAATGAGGTCCCTCACCCGGGCCCTCCGTTCTGGTCCGGTCCGGGATCCGAGTCGAACCGGTAGCCCACTCCCCAGACTGTCCGGAGCAGCTGCGGTTTGGCCGGGTCCGCTTCCAGCTTCTCGCGCAGCCGGCGGACATGGACAGTGACCGTGGACTGGTCGCCGAAGCTCCAGCCCCAGACCCGTTCCATCAGCTCCGCCCGGCCGAACGCCCGGCCGGGATTGGCCAGGAAGAACGCGAGCAGGTCGAACTCCCGCGCGGTCAACGTGAGCTCCCGACCGGCCAGAGTGGCCCGATGCGCGGTCAGGTCGAGCTCGAGCGAACCGCCGGACACGATCGCCGCCGAGCCGGTCCGGTACGCGCCCGAGGCTGCCTTGCTTCGCCGGAGCACGGACTGGACCCGCAGCACCAGCTCGCGCGGGCTGAACGGCTTGGTGACGTAGTCGTCCGCGCCCAGCTCGAGCCCCAGCACCCGGTCGCTCTCCTCTCCCAGCGCGGTCAGCATGATGATCGGCAACTGGGCATCCCTGGATCGCAGTTGCCGGCAGACCTCCCAGCCGTCCACGCCGGGCAGCATCAGGTCGAGCACGACGAGATCAGGATGGTCGGCATCGAGCGCGGCCTGCCCGTGCGTCGCCGCGGTCACCAGGAACCCGGCCCGCTGCAGATAGCTGACGACCACTTCGGCGACCGTCGGGTCGTCCTCGACGACCAGGACGTGGTCGGTCATGTCCTGGAGTCTACGAAGCCGGGTCCGCCGGTCCGGGCTGCAGGGCACTGCCGTCAGCAGACCGTAATGGCTGCCCGGGCTCGCGGTCGCTCCGCGATATGACGGTCGTGCCGATACCGATCGCGACCAGGACGAGAAGGGCCGCTCCGATCCACCAGGCGCCAGCGTGATCCAACCAACCGGCGAGCCTGCCCTGGATCCTGGTGGCGGTGTCAACGATCGGATCACCGGCGGCGGCACCACCGAAGACCCGCAGCTCGTAATAGCCGTAATAGGCGACGTAGGCACCGGCCAGCACCAGCAACGCACCGCTGATCCTTCCGATGTACGGCAGCACCCGCCTTACCCTGGCAACTAGGGCGCCATGGGCGAGCGCCACGGCTACCGCGAGCACACCCACCGGCAGCACCATCCCGAGCGCGTAGGCCAGGAACACCGCGATCCCGGCGGGAATGCTGTCGCTACGGAACGTCGTGGTGGTCAGCACCAGGAACGGGGCGATCGTGCAGGACAGCGACGCGATGGCGTAGGACAGGCCGTAGGCATACATCGACGGCAGCGACCGGTCCAGCCCGCGACTGCGCAGCCTGGGCAGCTGCAGCAGGAGCTCGCGGCCGGACAGCAGCCAGCCGCCGAGCGCGATCAGCACCAGCCCGATCACGATCGTAAGCCACGGCAGGTGCTGCTGCACCGACAGCGCGAGCGGGGTGACGATCAGACCGAAGAGTCCGAACACGGTCACGAAGCCGGCAGCCATGGCCGCAGTCAGCCGCAGCGCCCGCCCGACCGCGGGCAGCGCGGCCGGGGCTGGCCGGTCGGCCGCGGGCCCCTGATCGGTGGCGATGAGCAGGGTGAGGTAGCTCGGCAGCAGCGCGAAACCGCACGGGTTGAACGCCGCGACCAGGCCAGCTGCCAGCGCCAGCCCCAGCGGTGCTCCGGACAGATCGAACATCAGCCCGCGACCAGCTCCCGGACCCGGTCACGAAGCTCGTCGTGGCCGAGCACGGCGTACTCGACCCGGCTGGTCGAGCCGTCCCCCTTCATGAACACCAGCGTCGACTGGACCGTGACCTCGAACCGCCGCCAGACCGCCCCATCCTCGTCGTTGAGCTGGACGAACCCGCCTACGTTGCGGTCGGCGATGAACTGTTGCATGGCCGGGACGGTGTCCAGGCTGGCAATTCCGACGAAGTGCACCCGATCTCCGAACTCATCGTCGAGCGCGGCCAGGTTTGGCGCCTCGGAGGCACACTTCGGGCACCATGGCGCCCAGAACCAGAACACGACCGGCTTTCCGGCCAGGCTGCGTCCGTCGAACGCCTGCCCGTCGACCGTTTTCGCGTCGAATCTCAGCAGCTCCGGAGCCTCCGGTCCGGCGGTCCGACTGGGATTCGCGGATCCGGGTGGATCTACGGTGGGGCTGTCCGGCTCGGCGGTGGCCGGTCCGGTCGAGGCCGGGCCGGAGCCGGGATGCGACGCCGTCGCCGCCCCGCCATCCCCACCACCGCAGCCGGCGAGCAACAGGCCACCCAGGACGGCGGTGGCGATCACGGGGCTCGATCCGCGCAAGCGTCGCATCGGGGGCCAGGGTCCCTTCGGTGAGTCCGGCAAGGTCCAGCCAGTATCGGCCGCCGGGCCACCGATTCCGAGCAAGAACTCCTTACCAAACGATGAAGCGATGCTCTGCCGCTGCGCGCTTCGGCGGGGGCTAAAGATCAGCGGTTCGCGGCCGGCTCCGGGGTGGCCTGCCGGCGGCGGTAGGACCGGGTCTTCTGCCGGTTGCCGCAGACCTCCATACTGCACCAGGTGCGGGACCGGTTCTTCGAGACGTCGTAGAACGCCTCCGCACAGGTGGCCGCGGCGCACAACTTCAGCCGTTGCCAGGTTCCGGTGGCCGCGGCGGTGTGCGCGGCGATCAGCAGCCCACCCAGCGCCTGCTCGACCGGCGAGCCGGTGGCAGCCAGCCGGGGCTTCGGGCCGTCAAAGGTCATCGTGAGCCGAAGCCTGGCGGCCGCGGCGTCCAGTCCCGGGATCTCCCCGGTGCTGCGGTCGTGATGTGCCGCCATCGCGGCCCGGAACCCGGTGCGCAGCTCGTGAGCCAGGGTGAGCTGCGCCTTGGTCACCGTCGCGCCGGTCGCCAGCAGGCCATGATCGGCTAGCCAACCGGCCAGCTCTGCCGGTGTGCCGATCAGCTCGTCGCCGCCTTCCTCGAACGTGTTGGCGAAGTCGACCAGCAGGTTGACCTGCGCGTTTGCCTGATCGTCCGACATTGGCGTCCTCCTTCTCACGTGCTCTGCCCATTGTGCACCGCGACACCGGTGTTTGTCGATTGCCGGTTGCAGTCTTGCCGACACCGGTGTAACCTGATAGCAGGTGTTGAGAGGAGAAAGACGATGTTGGACATTCAGCTTGCGGTTGCCAAGCAGCGCGGCCTGGACCTGATCCAGGAGGCCTCGGCCGAGCGGGTCGCGGCCAGGTTCCTGCGGCAGCGAGCGATCGGCCGCCGAGAGCGCGCCGCGCGGCCCGAGATCGGTTGCGCGCGAGCTTCGGCCGGTCAGAGCCGGCTCGCCTAGACCGGCTGCGATGGTTGTGGAAGGGAGCATCATGCGAGTGACTCACCTGGTTTTCGATGTCAACGACATCGACGGCACCCCGGCGTTCTGGGCCGCGGTGCTGGACATGAAGGAAACGGCCAGGTCGTCCGACTGGGTCGACCTCGAGCCGATCGGCAACGGCGGACCGATGCTGTCCTTCCAGCGGGTGCCGGAAGGCAAGGTCGTCAAGAACCGGCTGCACCTGCACATTGCCGCGGGCGACTTCGGTGCGACGGTCCGGCAGCTGACGAGGTTGCGCGCGACCGAGGCCGGGCCGGTCCGCAACGGGCGGGGCGGCCCATGGCAGATCTGGCGTGATCCGGAGGGCAATGAGCTTTGTGTCGTGACCGGATAGGCACGGTTGCTACGTGGTGGTCCCGGGGAGTCGAATCGACTCCCCGGGACCACCCACGTCTACCGGGTCATAGCGCTGTGACCACTCAGTCTGGCACCGGCCACGGGATCGGGCTACCGTCCCAATTGCGTAAGCCCCTCCATTCCCTGAGCGACAGCGGCGGCCTCACTAGCCGTCGGCAGGGGCGCGTCGAGGAGACGGCAGCGGCCCTTCCAGAGAGTCCGGGGCTGTTTGCCGTCTTCCTCGTCGTTGCGCGACCAGACACTTGTGTCAATCAACCGCCAACGTTGCTTTTGGGGCGTTGACGCCCATTCGATCGGGCGAGAGCATGCCGGTTGTGAGCGGCTGCTCACGATCAGTCACCATGCGGTCTTTGCAAAGGAGCCACCTCCTGCCACCGAGGGGTGCGGTGGTGCGCTGGTGATCGGGGTGTGTTCTAGTCCCGGCCTGACGGCGTACGTCGTGCCGGGTTTGCGTCCCTACCAATCCGTCTCCGCATGGGACTGGGCTACCGGACCGAACGCACCACGACACGTGGAGGAGCGCGATGAGCGCAGTCCCAACCCACTTAGGCCGAGGTCGGCCGCGACGACGCCAGATCAGAGCGGGCTTGGCGGCGTTAGCGGCACTGCTGACCGTCACGACCACGATTGCGGCCCTGGGCACGTCGGCGTCTGCCGAGGACTCGATGAGCAAGGTCGAGGCGAAGGTGCTCGATCAGATCAACCAGAAGGGGCAGACCACATTCTGGGCGCTGCTGCGTACCAAGGCGGACCTGTCCGCGGCGCCCACGATCCAGAACAGCACCGAGCGCGGTCAGTTTGTCTACGACGAGCTGCACGCGGTCGCCGACCGGACCCAGGCCGGGCTGCGCGATCTGCTGGCCAAGCAGGGTGCGGACTTCACCCCGTACTGGATCGCCAACGCGGTTCAAATCACCGCGGACGAGTCCGTGCTCGAGCAGGTCGCTGCTCTGCCCGAGGTCGAACGTGTTTTGGCCGAGCGGGTCTACCAGGCGCCGAAGCCGGATCCGGTCAAGGAGCTCAACCGGATCAACGCGGTCGAGTGGAACCTCGACCGAGTGCGGGCCCCCGAGGTGTGGTCTACGTTCGGAGTCCGCGGTGAGGGCATCGTGGTCGCCAACGTCGACTCCGGTGTGCAGTTCGACCACCCGGCGCTGGTCGGCAAGTACCGGGGCAACCTCGGCGGTGGTGTGTTCGACCACAACTACAACTGGTTCGACCCGTCGAACGTGTGCGGCAACCCGTCCACGGCGCCGTGCGACAACAACGGCCATGGCACCCACACCATGGGCACGATGGTTGGTGACGACGGCGGTGCGAACCAGATCGGGGTCGCGCCCGGCGCCCGCTGGATCGCGGCAAAGGGGTGCGAGACCAACACTTGCTCGGACGCGGCCCTGCTCGCCTCCGGTCAGTGGATCGTCGCCCCGACCGACCTGAACGGCCAGAATCCCCGGCCGGACCTGGCCCCGGACATCGTGAACAACTCCTGGGGTGGCCCGGGTAACGACCCGTGGTACCAGGCAACGGTGAGCGCCTGGCTGGCCGCCGGGATCTATCCACAGTTCTCCAACGGCAACAACGGACCCGGGTGCAACACCTCGGGCTCGCCCGGCGACTACGTGTCCAGCTACAGCGCGGGCGCGTTCGACATCAACAACGTGATCGCCAGCTTCTCCAGCAGGGGTGCGTCCGCGTTCGGCGGTGAGATCAAGCCGAACATCGCGGCTCCCGGAGTCGCGGTGCGCAGCAGCGTCCCGACCAACAGCTACGCCGCCGCGAACGGCACGTCGATGGCCTCCCCGCACGTCGCCGCCACGGTGGCGTTGATGTGGTCGGCCGCACCGGCTCTGTCGGGCGACATTACCGCTACCCGGACCCTGCTGGACGACACCGCGATCGACACCACCGACCTCACCTGCGGCGGTACCGCCGACGACAACAACGTCTGGGGTGAGGGCCGGCTGGACGCGTTCGCCGCCGTCGAGCAGTCGCCGCGTGGCGCGCTCGGCAGCCTGAGCGGGACGGTGACCGACGCGAATACCTCGGCGCCGCTGTCCGGGGTGACCGTTTCGGCGACCGGACCGATCGACCGGACCACGATGACCGGTTCGGACGGCACCTACTCGTTCCCGGCCTTGTCCACCGGCGACTACCAGGTCAGCGCGAGCTTGTTCGGCTACGCCACCGGCACGGCCAACGTGACCGTGACCGAGGGCACCACCGTCACGCAGAACTTCGCGCTGGTTCCGGCGGGGGTGCACACGGTCTCCGGCCGGGTGCTGACCACCACCGGTAGCCCGGTGCCGAATGCCACCGTCACCATCCTGGGCACCCCGATCGCGCCGGCGACGACCGACGCGACCGGGGCCTACTCGTTCCCGGCCGTGCCGGCGGGCGAATACGACATCCAGGCGGTGGCGGGCAAGTGCACGTCGGCGCAGACCCAGCATCTGGTGGTCGACGGTAACGAGACGCTGGACTTCGCAGTCGTCCAGCGCCAAGACAGCTTCGGCTACTTCTGCGTCCTGCAGACACCGGGCTTCATCGAAGCCGGCACAGTGCTGCCGTTGACCGGCGACGACGCGTCGACCACGATCACGCTGCCGTTCGCGTTCCCGTTCTACGGCCAGAACCACACCACGGCCCACGTGAGCACGAACGGAAACATCAACTTCGTGGCCCCGAGCACGGTGTTCGGCAACGTGGCGATCCCGGCCACCGCGGCCCCGAACGGAGCCATCTACTCGCTCTGGGACGACATCGTCGTCGACGGCGGCGGCAGCGTGCGGACCGCATCGCTCGGGTCGGCACCCAACCGCAGCTTCGTGATCGAATGGCGGGACGTCCGGTTCATCGGAGACGCCACTCAGCGGGTCGACTTCGAGATCGTCCTGCGCGAGAACGGTCAGATCCTGACCCAGTACCGCAACATCTCCCCAACCGTGGGGCGGGAACAGGGCAACCTGGCCACGCTCGGGATCGAGAACCAGACCGGCACGGTGGCGTTCCAGTACTCGTTCAACGAGGCCGTGATCCAGAGCCCGACGTTCGCGGTGCTCTACCGGTTGCCACCGAACGGGACCATCACCGGCACGGTCACCGACGCCAACGATGACCTACCGATCGCCGGTGCCACGGTCGCCGCGTCGCAAGGCGGCACCGTAGTCAAGCAGACCACAACCAACGCGAACGGTGCTTACCAGTTGCAGTTGGGTCTGGGCACCTACACGGTTGCGGCATCGGCGACCAACTACGCCACCGCCTCGGCCGAGGTGGTGCTGGACGAGGACGGCGAGTTCGTCACCCAGAACTTCGCCCTGGAAACCGCTAGGGCTGAGGTTAGTCCGACGTCCTTGCAGGTCATCGCCCCGACCAACCAGACCAGAAACCGGGTGCTGACGTTGAGCAACACCGGTGGCCTGGACCTGACCTGGTCGATCCCAGCGTCTGGGGCGCCGTGGCTGGCGGTCAGCCCGACCGGCGGAACGCTGGCACCGGGCGGGTCGCAAGCCCTCCAGCTCACGATCGATACGACCGGGCTGGCGCCGGGGGTCTACTCGGCGACGCTAGCGATCCAGACCAACAGCGGGCGGCAACCGACGGTCAACGTGCCGGTCACCCTTGTGGTGCCGGCGTACTACCAGGCTGTCAACGCTGGCGGCAATGCATACACCGACGGGAATGGTGATCTCTGGTCGGCGGATCAGAAGCACACGGTAGGAAGCTGGGGTTACACCGGGAACAGCTCCAGCGCGCAGTCCACGAACAAGCCGATCGCCGGGACCACCGACGACATCTTGTTCCAGAACCTACGGCGGGATCCGGTCGACTACCGGTTCGACAACGTGCCGAACGGGGTCTACGAGATCGATGTCCGGTTTGCCGAGATCGGGAAGCGCAAGCCGAACACCAGGCTGTTCGATGTGATCGCCGAGCAGAACCTGCTGCTGCCGGCGCACGACATCGCCGGCGAGGTCGGCACGTTCACCGCCGACCAGCACGTGTTCTTCGTGACCGTCACCGACGGCCAGCTGAACCTGCGGTTTATCGAGCGAAGGGGGTTCAACAAGCCGATCGTGAACGCGATCCTGATCCGGCACCGGCCTGATCGGTAGACGTTCGCAGTATCGGTAGTTCGCAATGACGTGGGCGGCGGTCCTGGGCGCAGGACCGCCGCCCCGCTACTGCACCTCGATCCGTGGGAACAGCGGGACCGGGGCCGGCAGCCGGCCGTCCGAGCCCACCGTGAGCTGGGCCTCGATCCGGGCCGCCGCTTCCGGCAGGAACGGCCCCAGCTCGCCGGACAGCACACGGCAGGTGTCGACAAGCCGGCGCAGGACCGCGTCCAGCTCGGCAACCGCCGCCCGGTCGCCGGCCGCCTCGGCCCTGGCCAGCTCCCACGGCCGGGTGTCGTTCACGAACCGGTTGGCCGCCTCGACCACGTCCCAAACCGCGGCAGCGGCAGCCCGGAAGTCGAAGTCGGCCAGGGCCGCGTCGACCAGGCCAGGCGCCCGATCTAGCGCCTGCGCGACCGGTTTGTCCACCGGCCGTCGTGCGGCCACGGCTGCCGGCACGATTCCGTTCCGGTACCGGTGCACCATGCTCACTACTCGGTTGATCAGGTTGCCCAGTCCGTTTGCAAGATCGGTGTTGGTGCGCGCGGCCAACCGCTCGATTGTGAAGTCGGTGTCGCCGACCCTGGGCATCTCGCGCAGCAACCACCAGCGCAACGGATCGACCCCGAACTGCTCGACCAGGCCGATCGGGTCCACCGAGTTGCCGCCCGACTTGCTGATCCGGTTGCCGTCCACGGTCAGGTAGTCGTGCACGTAGATCTGGGTCGGCAACGGCTGCCCGGCGGACAGCAGCATGGCCGGCCAGTAGACCGCGTGGAACCGAGCGACGCCCTTGCCGAGCAGGTGGATCCGCTGGTCGCTGTCCACCCACCAGCGCTGGTAGCGCTCGCCGGCGGTGGCGTAGTCCAGGGTCGTGACGTAGTTGCCCAGCGCGTCCCACCAGACGTAGATGACCTGCTCCGGGTCGCCGGGCACCGGGAAGCCCCAACCCCGGGCCCGGTGTCGCGACCTGGAGATGCTGAAGTCGGCCAGGCCGCCGGCGATGAACGCGAGCACCTCGTTGCGCCGGCTCGCCGGTTCGATCCGGAGCTGACCGCTGCTGATCAGGTGGTGCAGCCGATCCTGATACCGAGACAGCCGGAAAAACCAGTTCTCCTCGGCGACCGGCTGCGGTTCGGTCCCGTGCTCCGGGCACCTCCCGGCGTCGAGCTCGGCTTCCAGATAGAACTGCTCGCAGCCCACGCAGTAGAGGCCTTGGTAGTGCTTGCGATAGAGGTCGCCGGATTCGGCACATTGTCGCCACAGCCGGTCGACCCCGGCGCGGTGCCGCGGATCCCGGCTGGTTTGCACGAACTCGTCGAAGGACAGGCCGAGCGACTCGCGCAGGCCGGCGAATACCGCCGCGTTGCGGTCGACCAGCTCCTGGGTCGGAATGCCTTCGGCCTCGGCCGCCAGCACGTTCTTCAAGGAGTTGTCGTCCGTGCCGGTCTGGAACCGGACCTGCTGGCCGCGTCGCCGGTAGTGCCTGGCCAGCACGTCGGCCTGGACGAACTCCAGCGCGTGGCCAAGGTGCGGGCGGCCGTTGACGTACGGGATCGTTGTCGTGAGATAGATGGTTTGTCCGGACATCGGAACTCCTGCGATAGGTGGGGTGGGGCTCCGGTCCTGAGAAACGGAAACGAGGCCCCGTGACGGGCCTCGAAAACGAACTGGTCCAGCGTCGAAGGCCCCGGCTAGCGGGGCATCATCTCCGCCGCGGTCAACGCGGATGCGACCCAGTTCATGCCGGGAATTCTAGCAGCGACGCAGGTGGAAGCGCGCGTCACTCGTTCTGGTTCCTGCTCGTCGCGCCGATAGTCGTCCCCGCTGGCGACGATCTTGCTTGTCGCGCTTCACCGCGGGATGGTCGCGGTTGACGATCGCGCCCTTCTTGATCCCCTCCTCGGGCATGTCCCGCTTCGCGTGGTAAGGCACCATGCGCCTCCTCTTCGCGGTGTGGTTGACCAGAGGGGCGCCGGGCGAGACGTTGAGCAGACGCGCAAGATGGCGCAATTTCGTGACCGAGGAGGCTGCCGTGTCCATCAGGTTCTACGGCAAGAGCAACCCGAACAACGAGTGCCCGGCGGTCTTCCGGGACGACGAGACCGGTGAGTTCTACTTCCAGGGCGAGACGGTGACAGACCCCGATATCCTCGCCAAGATCGTGGCACATAGCCCGATGTTGGACAGTGAGTCAGTCGTAAAGCTCCCATCCCTCATGGCTGAGAAGATCATGGAGGCGTGCCGTGCCCCAGCCGTCGTTCAGCGAGCTACTGGCGGACTGTGAACGATCAGCGCTCAAGCTTGAGCTGCGCGATGTCTACCTGCCCAACGACCCGGGTTACCAGGCGTGGCGCGCGGGACAAACAGAGCAGGCGGTCAAGCGGTACGCCGACTGGACCGACACGGTCCGCGCGGCCGTGGCTCGGGGTATCTCCATGCGTCGCGTCCGTGTCGTGTCCGAACCCGTCAGCGACTACATCCGGTTCGAGCACGCCGTAACCCAGGACGTGAACATCTCCGCCGGCGAGGCGATCAGGTGGTTGCCGCGCCGGCAGGCATCGACCGTCTGCCTCCCGCCGAGCGACTTCTGGCTGTTCGACGGCCGGCTGGTCCAGTGGGTCCACTTCACGGGCGAGGGCGAGAGCGCCGGTTCGGAGGTGACCGACGACCAAGGTGTGGCCGGACTGTGCCAGACCGCATGGGAGGCCGCCTGGGAACGTGGAATCGATCACGCCGCATTCCGAATCTGAGCAAGCCCGGACACGACTCCCGACCATCGCGGCCATGCCGACCTCGCCCTCATCCAGTGCCCAGAAGGCTCGCCAAGCACTGGCCGACCGGCTTCGTGACCTGCGCCTCGACGCGGGCCTGACCGCCCGTGCCCTGTCACAGGGCGCCGGCTGGCACGAAGCCAAGACATCCCGGATCGAGCATGGCCAGCAGGCGCCGAGCCCCACCGACCTGCGGACCTGGAGCGAGGCATGCGGCGTCCCCCACCTCACGCCGGACCTGATTGCCGAACTGCGCGCCGTCGACTCGATGTGGCTCGACTGGCAGCGCGCCGAGCGCACTGGGCTGCGGCAACTCACCGCGAGCGTGCGGGATCTGTACGAGGGGACTCGCCTACTCCGCTCGTACAGTCCGAAGATGATCCCCGGGCTGCTGCAGACCGCCGAGTACACCACCGCCGTGTACAACTCGCTGCGCGACCGGCGTGGGTTGATCGACGACGTCGAGCCGGCTGTCGCCGAACGCATGGCCCGGCAACACATCCTCTACGAGGGAGATCACCGGTTCGCGTTTGTGATCGAGCAATCGGTTCTGCGGTATCGAATCGGTGGGCCCGAGATCCTGGCCGGCCAGCTACGACACCTGGCCCTAGTGATGCGCCTGCCGTCGGTCTCCCTGTCGATCATCCCGGATGAGGCTGACCGCTCGGGACAATGGTTGGTGGAGGACTTCACCATGTTCGACACAACCCAGGTGAGCGTCGAGCTGGTGTCCGGTCTGCTCACGATTACCCAGCCACGCGAGATCGCGATGTATGTCCGGGTCTTCACCAGATTGGCAGAACTCGCGGTCACCGGTGCCCGTGCGCGTGAGGTCATCGACGGCGAGCTAGCCGACCTGTCGTAGCCGCGCAAGCTTTCGCAAGTTCGTTGGCCGCCACTCACGTGTGCGCCTACGGTCACGGACGAACACTGACCGTAGTTGGGCGAGGGGCGATGGTCTGTCCGTCCGCAGTGTGAAGGCACCGGCATGAAGCTGGTCGAGGTGAGCGAAAACGGCCGCAGGGGCTGGAACAAGGTCGACTGCACCTGTACTGGCGGATACGTCGGCAAGCCGGTCAACGAGCTTGCCCTGGACTCCCCGCATCGTGACGACCACGACAAGTAGTTAACCTGCGAGAGGGCCGGAATGGTCTGGCGTCGCTCCAGTCTGTGTATGGACCCGAACAACACCTGCGTCGAGGTCGACGTTCGGCGGGCCCGGCTCTGGTGTTCATACTGGACGAGTGATCAGCATTCCTGGCGAGCGTGGTAAGGCGTCACTGCTTCCTCCCTCGGACGATGGGGATTGACACGCGCAGCACCCAGGTCGATTGAGCAAGAAATCGCCCGAAATTGCCGATGGGAGCGGACACCATGCGACTACGTTTGATCGGAACCGACTCCGACATGGGCGGATGCCCCACCGTGTACGGCACTGACCGAGACACCTACGTCGTCCAAGGCTGGGCCGTCACCGACCCAGAGGCACTCGCCGACCTGCGCGACGTCCTGCCGGGCGAGACGTTCGTGGAGATCCCCAAGGAGTTGGTGAAGCACTTCCCGCGGGAGGTCTGATCTTGAACCTGCTGACCGGCGACCAGTTCAGCGACCTGTTCACCACCTTCGACCACACCGCGTGGCGACTGGAAACCCGACGCGCGTACAACGCCGACAGTGAGGCTGAACCGATGCGCCGCTGGCTCGCCGGCGAACCGCGGCATGTGTACGACCCCTTCCGTGGATGGCTCGACATGGTGCGGGCCGCGATCGCCGAGGGCAAGCGGTTCGCTCGGGTCCGGATCGTCGCCGAGCCGCCCACCACCTACCAGCGATTCGGGGCGGCCGGGGCCCGGTTCAACGTCGACGCTGGCGAGGACATCCGCTACCTGGCCGAGTCCCGCGCTAGCGAGCTCAAACTGCCTCGCGAGGACTTCTGGTTGTTCGACTCCATCCGGATCGCCCGCCTTCACTTCGATGAAGGCGACCGGCTGCTGGGAGCGGAGATCGTTCGCGACGCCGAGCAGGTCGTGGCCGCGAACTGGATCCGCGATGTCGCATGGCACCATGCGGTCCCCTACTCCAACTGGATCCAGCTGGAGGGGGCTGGTGAACACCGTTAAACGCGCCCGTGAGGCGCTCGGCTTGAGGCTTCGTGAGCTGCGACGGAACGCTCGACTGTCCGGCAAACAGCTCGCGGAGCTTCTCCAATGGGCGCCCTCGAAGGTGTCCAAGCTACAGCTCGGACAGCAGACCCCGACAGAGGAAGACGTCCGCGCCTGGGTCGCGGCGACGCGCGGCGGCGACCAGCTTGAGGATCTGCTGGCGAGCCTGCGCACGCTGGAGACCCACTACGCGGAGTGGCGGCGACAGCTACGCTCCGGTGTTGCGCGCCGACAGCGCGAGCTGCTCGATCTCGCCTCCACCACGACGGTCAGCCGGTGCTTCGAGCCGGTGGTGGTACCCGGGCTGCTGCAGACCGCGGCCTACGCTCAACACCGGTTCGAACGAGGCGCCGCCCTACATGACGCGCCGGCCGATGTCGAGGCCGCAGTCGCCGCGCGCATGCGCCGCCAGGAGCTGCTGTACCAGCCGGGCCGCCAGTTCCATTTCGTCATCACCGAGGCGGTCCTGCGCTACCACCTGTATCCCGCGGAGGTGCTGGCCGGGCAGCTGGATCGGCTGCTGGCCCTGATCTCGATGCCGAACCTTCGGTTGGGGATCGTCCCGTTCCAGACGGACTATCCGGTGACCCCGCTACACAGGTTCTGGATCTACGACGACAAGCTGGTGCTGGTGGAGACGCTGGCGGCCGAGCTGAATCTGGCGCAGCCACAAGAGGTGCGGTTCTACTCCGCCATCTACCGGCAATTGGCGCAGGTGGCGCTCTACACCTCTGCCGCACGCGCACTGGTCACAGCGGCATTGCAGGATCTGCCGCAGCAGGGATCGGACAAGCTGCCGCAATCGTTGGCGAAATAGCTAGAAATCTCCTTGATCTCGAAGGAGCGGCTTCCTACGGTCGCAAGAGACCTGGAAGATCCGATCCCGTGGGGGCGGCCCAATGCAATGTCCGGACTGTCACGGCACCGGCATGAAGCTGGTCGATGTGAGCGAAAACGGCCGCAAGGGCTACAACAAGGTCGACTGCACCTGTACTGGCGGATACGTCGGCAAGCCGGTCAACGAGCTT
>JAKEEW010000624.1 GCA_022616375.1 Sporichthyaceae bacterium | reverse complement strand
GGCTGCCGCACCCGATCGGTCGCCTGGGGCGTGCCGGTCGAAGGTGCCGGGCTGGTCTCGGAGGCCGGGCGGCGACCGCTGCTCGCCGGACCGGTCCCGGTTGCGGGGCGCGGCCCGCCGCGCGGGGACCCGTCCGGTCTCCACCCGCCGCCGGGGCTGGGCCGGCCGCCGCCCGAAATGGGTGGTCCGCCGTGGCCGGGACCGCGGGGTGCCCGCGGCGGTGGCTGCCCGACCGGGTCGGTGTGGGCGCCCAGACCGCGCCGCCACCCCCGCCCGGTGGCGCGCATCCCGGCGCGGATGGTGTCGCGGATCACGCTGTGTACCACCGCGTAGGTGACCAGCCGGCCCAGCCCGAACCCGCCCCCGTGGCCGAAGGCAGCTTTGGCGGCCCAGCCGGGGATGCGCAGCATCACGTACAGCAGCCCGATCACGATGAGCAGGTCGGAGGTGATCCCGCCGAACGGGACCAGACGCGGCCCGGAGGTGAGCACCACCCGCTCCAGGGTGACCAGCGCCAGGGCTTGTCCGGCCTGGGCCAGCAGCAGCCCGGTGGTGGCCTTCCACCACAGTCGGGCCGCGGCCTCGGTGTGCGGCAGGGCGTGACACGCGAGCGCGAGCGGGGCGGCCGCGGTCAGGATCAGGATCAGGGCGTGGCGGACGATGACGGTGAACCCGACCGCGACGATGAGCACCAGCGCGGCCAGCCCGAGCAGCACCAGGAACGCGCTGTTGCCCCCGGACAGCCAGGACTCCAGCGTGTCCCGTAGCCGCAGGCTCACCTCGGCCGGGTCGACCCGGTCGGCCAGCAACGCCACCGACAGCGCGTTGCCCAGCGACACGATCTCCCCGGCGAGGCTGAGCGAGGCGTGCGAGGCGACCATCCCGATCACCAGCCGGGGCGCGATCTGCGCTGCGGCATAGCGGGTCTGCAGGGTCTCGTGCCCGGCGAGTATCACCGCCCCGGCCACAACGAGCAGCAGGTAGAAGCTGTCGGCAATCACCAGGCTGGCCAGCCACAGCTGCCGCACCCGCGGGTCCGAGCGCGGGTCCGGGGTGTGCAGCAACCCGGCCAAAAGCCCGGTGGTGGAGCGGATCCCATCGGTGACCACATCGGAGAGCCAGTCGGTGATCGCCTTACGCACCCGCCCACCCAGATCCCACCAGCTCGGATCGTTGCCGCCGTCCGGGGTGTCCAGCTGTGGCGGCACCCCCGGAGGTTCGGTCGGCGCGGGCGATCCACCTGGCACCACCACGATCTCCGACGGTGTCGGGGTCGGCGTAGTGTCCTGCGCGGATGGCGGGGCAGCAGCCGGCGCCGCGGCGCGGGCCGGCGCCGCGGCGAACACACCCAGGGCGAGCAGCCCGGCGGCGGGCGCGAGCAGCCCGGCAGCCACCAGCCGCCGCGCCCACCACCGACCGGGGCCGGCCCCGGCCGGGGCGCACCGCCGGCCGGTCACGGCCCACCCACAATGCCCTTGAGGATGTTCACCAGCAGCGGCGCCAACACCGCCACCCCATAGCCCACTGCTGCGAACTTCAACGCCGACTTGGCCTTGGCCACCTCGGCCGGGTCCGACCCGGCCATCAGGTAGCGCACCCCACCCACCGTGGCGAACAGGGTGGCCAACCCGGCCAGCAACGTCACCACATAGGCCCGCAGCCGGTCGATCACCTCGTTCAGCGTCGCCGGTGGCTGGGCCTGGGCGGTGAACTCGACCGCGTGCACGGGCTCGGCGGCGAGCACCACCGCCAGCACTGCCAAGCCGGCCAGCACGACGGCACCGACCCAGCTGGAGCCGGGTGCGCGGCGTGGTCGGGTTGCGGGTGCTCGCCGCACGGCTGCCTCCTTCCGTCGGTCCAGGCGGTTGTCTGGGCCGGGGTTCCCGACCTGGGACAGCCCTCGCGCGGACCATCCGCGCGGGTCCGGCCAGGGATCCGGTGCCGCGCCGCCCGGGAAGGGCGCTGCGGGAGGCCGGACCGGTCTCTCCGAGCCGGTAGGTTGGGAACCCCGGCGCCCACCAACACCCAATTCGGCCGTGATTTGGGACAAGCCGCAGGTCGGAGGCACCGCAAATCGGCCGGTTCGCCGCGATCATGTCTTCGCGGCGCTAGGCGGCGTCGGGGTGCAGCAGCCGGTACACACCCGGCCCCGCGATGCCGCCCTCGACGATCAACGCGACCAGCCCGCGCTCGGCCCGGGCTCGGCGCCGCCGGGCAGCCTGGTACGGCAGGCCCAGCGCGGAGGCGACCGCTGCGAGCGGCTTGTCCTCGATGCGGGTCTGCGCGATCAGCTCCGCCTCCATCGCGTTGATCGCCCCGCACGAGACCGCCTCGGCCAGCACCAGGTCCGGATGGCCGAACGGCACCGGTGCCGCGATCGTGTCCCAGTACTCCGACGGCACCGGCACCGGATCCTGGCGATACCGCGCCCGAAAGCCGGCCCGGTACGCCGCGCGCCACAGTGTGCTGCCCAGCCGCGGCCTGGCCGGGTCGACTCGGCGAAGCGCCGCCAAGAACCCGGCGATGACCTCAGCGTCGATGTCGTAGGTGTCGCCGCGGAAGCCCGCCGTCAGCTGGCCGCAGGCCGCACGCAGGCTGGGTGCGGCCATTCCGATCGCGGCTACCACCCACGCCGGATCCCCGGTCTGCGCGCGGCGCACCAGCCGCTGCCACACCGCCTGCCGCAACCGGGCCGGCGCGCCGGGCCGGTTGACCAGCTCGGCCAGCTCGCCCAGCGGGATCCACGCCTGGGGCAGCCCGCAGCCCAACCGCCGCCCGTGCAGGACCAGGCACCCGGGCCCGGTGGCCAGCAGCCGAAACGCCGCCTCGGCCGTGTCCAGCGGGCTAGCCGCCCTATCGGCAGAACGGTTTCCCCAGTGGGATCGCGCCGTCTGCTCACTAATGCTCATCCTCGTGGCTCCTTCACGTCCGTCGCCGGTTGAACAGGAGCCCTCATCCACACAGGCAGCGGTTCCGGTTCGGTTGCGCGCCGGCAGACCAGCCCGGCGCAAGCGCGACGGAACCCAGGCGGTGAACCATCCCGGGTTTGGTGCACACCTTCTTGATTGGGAGGGTGGCAGCCATGTCGAGGAACTACGACGAGCAGACCCGGGCCAGGGCGGTCCGTCTG
>JAKEEW010000623.1 GCA_022616375.1 Sporichthyaceae bacterium | reverse complement strand
TCTGCTACACGTTCTTCAAAGCGGTCGGTCTCAGGTAAGGCCGCCGGACGACCGCTAGTCGAGCTCGGGCTCGACGAGCAGTCGGGCGTAGTTCGCCAGCGAGCGCTGGTAGCGCGGCAGGTGCGGGGCAAGCGCGCCGAGTGCAAGCGAGGTCGCTTCGCGCTCGCGCCCGACGTCAGCCAGGGCAAGCGCGAGGAAGCCGCGGACCGCGTCGTCCAGCTCGTCCGAGCCGGCCGCCAGCTCGGCGGTCAGCAGCTCGACACTGCGGCGACTGGCCGAGATTACGTAGCGAGCTGGCCATCTGGATCACCGCCCGCCGCCGTCGCGGCCCGGTCAACCCGTGGTCGAGGGCCTGGCGGTAGAGCGGCACGGCCAGATCCGAGTGGCCGGTCGAGTCGAACGCGCCGGCCCGCTCGAACAGCCCGATCGGACTGTCCGCGGGCAGCTCGGCCACCAGCGTGTCGATCAAGGCCAGGAACTCGGCCTCGTCGTGGTCGTCGATCGATGCCCAGGCATCCGCTATCCGTTGCTCCCAGTCCGCGTTCATCCGGACACCCTGACAGACCCTCGGCGGCGCGATCGACTCGCCCGGGTCTCAGTCCTCGGAGCCGCGGCGCAGCCGCTTGGTGTCGCCGCGCCGCCGCTTGGCCGCCAGCCGCCGCTCCACCGCGGCCCGGCTGGGCGCGGTCGGCCGGCGCCGCCGGGGCGGTGGGGCGAGTGCCACGCGCAAGACGTCGACCAGGCGCTCCTCGGCCGCGGCGCGATTGCGAAGCTGGGACCGGTGCTCGGACGCGGCGATGGTGAGCACCCCGTCGGTGAGCCGGCCCTCCAGCCGTCGCAGCGCGCGCGCCTTCAAGATCGGCCCGAGCGCTGCCGATCCGGCCAGGTCGAAGATCAGCTCGACCCGGCTGTCGGTGGTGTTGACCGACTGCCCGCCGGGCCCGGACGAGCGGGAGAATCGCCAGCGCAACTCGGTGTCCGGAATGGAGATCGAGTCACGGATGTGCAGCGGGCCGGGCATACCGGAGATTCTGCCGTGACTCTTCCCGATCATTACTTGCCGTATGAGCAAACGATCACCCAATATGGACGATTTGTCCGAGCAGAACGTCAGTAATGATCGGGCTATTGGTGGGTAGCCAACCCCGGGAGTGGCCGCTTTCTGCGAAGGAGATCCTCGTGACGGAGAAGGCTGACCAGTTCATCGCCAAGGCGTCGACCAGCATCGACGCACCGCCCGCGACCGTGTGGGAGGCCCTGGTCAACCCAGAGATGATCAAGCAGTACATGTTCGGCACCAACGTCGTGACCGACTGGAAGCGGGCAGCGAGATCATCTGGGCGGGTGAGTGGGAGGGCGAGCTGTCCGCTGACGGGCCGCCGACCGAGGTCTCGCTGAGCCAGGACAACAACGAAGACGAAGCGGCAAAGAAGCACTCAGAAGCCAACTGGCAGATGATGCTCGACGGGCTCAAGAAGCTGGTCGAGAGCTAGTCGATACCGCGTCCCGGGTTCCGGTGGTTCGCCCGCCGGCACCCGGGACGTGGGCTGTTCACACCGGGCGCGCGCACTGCCACCATTGGCCCCGACCGAGATGCCGGGTAGCTGCGAGGCGGGCGTTCGATGGATGTCGTAGGCGAGGTCGCGGTTGTGACCGGTGGCGCGAGCGGCATCGGTCTGGCCCTCGCCCACCGGTTCGCCGTCGAGGGCGCTCGCGCGGTCGTGGTGGTGGATCTGGACCCGGCCCGGGCCGCGGCCGTGGCCGCGGAGCTGGCCGGGTCCGGCCATCTGGGCCTGGCGGTCGATGTCGCCGATCCGGTCGCGGTCGCCGCGATGGTGGATCGGGTGGAGACCCAGGTCGGCCCGATCGGTCTGTGGTGCTCGAACGCAGGCGTCGCGACCGGCCGCGATCTGGCCGCGGACGAGGACTGGACTCGGGCCTGGGACGTGCACGTGATGGCCCACGTCTACGCGGCTCGCCACGTGCTGCCCCGGATGCTCGCCAGGGACCGCGGGCACTTCATGATCACGGCGTCGGCGGCCGGGCTGCTGACCGAGATGGATCTCGCGCCCTATGCGGTCACCAAGCACGGATCGGTCGCGCTGGCCGAGTGGCTGGCGATTCGGTACGGCGGCGCCGGCGTCGGGTTCTCCTGCCTGTGCCCGCAGGCGGTTGCCACCCCGATGCTCGCGACGGCCCCGCCCGAGTCGGCCACGACGGCGGCCGGTGCGGTGCTCGAGCCCGAGCGGGTGGCCGATGCGGTGATGGCGGCCCTGGCGAGCAGCCAGTTCTTGATCTTGCCGCACCCGGAGGTGGCCGATTACGCCCGGCGCCGTAGCGCGGATCCGGATCGCTGGATCCGTGGCATGCGCCGGCTCTGGGCGAGCCTGCATCCGGAATCTTGATCGGTAATTAGTTCCGCGGTTGCCGCCGAGGCCGCAAGCAATAGCACGGCAAAAGGCGCCGGGCGCCTGTGGTCTAGGTCTCATTTCCTTGGTTTTGCTGGAATTCTTACCCACCCCCATGCCTAGGGTGACCCCAAACTTACCGCAGCGCTTACGGGGGGTGATTGCCCGAGCCGGCTGCCGGCACATTAGCCGGCAGTTTCTGCATCTACCGAGATGCGAATGGCTCTGGCGGTCATGCATAACCGAAGGACCAGCAATGGCAACGCTCGTGAATATCGCTCGCTCCGCCCGCAAAGCGGCCTCGACCTCGGTGTTAGCGGCCGCGGCGGCAGCCGCCGTGTTGGTCCCAGCCGGCGGTGCATCCGCCTCCGACCGGCCAGTCTTCCAAGTTCCATTCCCATGTGGGGAGCAGTGGAATGGCGCCACATATCACAACCACGCGGCATCCGGGAACGACT
>JAKEEW010000622.1 GCA_022616375.1 Sporichthyaceae bacterium | reverse complement strand
CTGCCAGGTCGGTCACTGCCAGGTCGGTCACTGCCAGGTCGGTCACTGCCCGTTCGGGCTCGGCTTGAGGGCGGATGCCAGTAGCGGTCCGCGGCCAGCACCAGTGCCACGGCGCCGATCAGCCCGGCCTCCTGGCCGAGCGCCGCCGGCACGACCCGAAGCCCGCGGCCGAACGGCATCCGCAGATGCTCCCGTAACGCCGCCTCGACCGGCTCGAACAGCAACGGTCCGGCCTGCGAGACTCCGCCGCCGACCGCGACCACCTCGAGGTCGCACAGCCGAGCCACCGAGGCGATCGCGATCCCGAGCGCTCGCCCGGCCCGGTCAAGCGCGGCAATTGCCAGCGGGTGACCGCGCACCGCATCGGCGGTCATGTGCTGCGCAGTGTCACCATCCCTGGGCTTCCACCCGGCCGCCTTGGCCCACTCGGCCAGCTTCGGCCCGCTAGCGATCGCGGTCAGGCAGCCGCGTCCACCGCACGGGCAGTGCGGACCATCAGGCTCCACAACCACATGCCCGATGTGCCCGGCATGCCCGGTGGCGCCGTTGACCAGCCGGCCGTCCAGGATCAGGCCGCCGCCGACCCCGGTGGACACCACCATTCCCAGCACGTTGCCCCGGCCGCGACCGGCGCCGCGCCAGTGCTCACCCACCGCGACGCAGACCGCGTCGTTGTGCACGTAGACCGGGACGCCCGGATAGCGCTTCTGTAATCGGGCGCGCAGCGGGAAGTCCCGCCAGCTCGGGATGTGCAGCGGCGAGACGGTCCCGGCCGGCCAGCGCATCGGGCCGCCACAGCCCGCCCCGACTCCGACCAGCTCGCGGCCGGCGATCTCCGCGTCCAGCTTGTCCAGGAGGCCGAGCACGGCCCGCCACAACGTCTCGGCATCCAGGGCGGCGGGTGTGCTCGGCGTACGGACCACCGCCAGCACGCGGCCGGACTGGTCATACGCGCCCGCGGCGAGCTTGGTACCGCCGATGTCGAGCGCGAGCGCCGCGGTCTCAGCCATCGCCGACGGCGGGACGAGGGTCGGCGGCCCCGCCGGCCGCCGCGGACGGCTGGCTCGCGAACGCGAGGATCGTCGCGGTGAACCCGTGCAGGTAGTTGCGCCCACCGACCGGACCGATCTCCCCGGCGGCGAAGAACCCGGCCACCCCGGAAACACCGAGCCCGGTCTGGACCGCGCGCACATCGTGATCGGCACTACCGAAAACGTCGGCGCCGCGGCCGTTGCAGGAGAACAGCAGGGCGCCGTCAACCGAGCGCGGTCCGTCGGCCCGGAACCGTTTCAACACCAGGTCGAGATCGGCGCGGGCCGCGTCGGCATCCCTGAGCTGGAAGCGCACGGTCCGACCGATCTCGATGACGTCCCCGATGACGATCGCGCCGGTCGACCGGTCGGCGCCCACCACCCCGCGGATCAGGAAGTCGCCCTGCCCTGGCGCCTCCGCGTACTCGTCCATGGCCACACCCAGCTGCAATCCCTCGGCGGCAAGCTGGCGATCCTCGTCGGGCATCGCGGTCAGGAGCTCTTCCAGCTTGGCCAGTGCCGGTGCGCCGGCCATCTCGAAGATGATGTTTCCTTCGGCCCTGGTCACCGCCATCGTCGGCCCGACCGGGCGGCAACCCTGGCTCAGCGTGGTCCGGACCTCTACCTCGCCACCGATCAGCACACCGACCGCGCCGCCGCTGAGCACCTCACCGTCGTATGCCAGCCGGGTGCCGTCCCCGCCGTGCGGGTCGGCGGCCAGGCCGCCGACGTACGGGTCGGCGGCCAGGCCGCCGACGTACGGGAACCCCGGCACGAGATCGTTGGAGCGCTCGACGAACCCGTCGACCGGGAACGTGAACGGGTCGGCGAGCAGCAACCCGGCATGGTCGTGCACGGTGACGTCGGGCAAGCCGACAACCGCCAGGCCCTGTTCGGTGCGCAGCACGTCAAGCCGGAACGGGCGCAGCCGCACACCGGGAAGCGCGCCGGCCCACACACTGACCGCCGGCTCGGATTCCACGCCGGTGCCGGCACCAAGCACCCCGGACGCGGTGCAACCGATCAGCACCGTGGCGTCGGTCGTCTCGGCGGCCTGGCTGACCGCGGCAGCGAAGTCGTCCGGGCTGTGAGCGGTGCCGAACACGCAGACGAGATCGGGCCGGGTGCCGTCCAACGCGCGCAGCGCCTGCTCGGAGGCTTCGGCCGCGTCGCGGGCCAGGTCCGGGCCAACGGCCAAGCCCGCGCCGATCCGGGTCATACCGCCATCCTGCCTCATGAACGCGTCGGCGGGACCACCGCCCGCCGCCCGGCGAGGCAAGCCGGGATGCGACCATGTGCCGACATGATTCGGAACCCGATGCGCGGCCTGCCTCGAGAGGTCGTGGTGCTCAGCGCGGTTGCGTTCGCGGTGGCCATCGGGTTCGGCATCCTGGCCCCGGCGATTCCGGTGTTCGCCCGCGAGTTCGGGGTCGGCCGGACCGCCGCGGTGGCGGTGATCTCGGCGTTCGCGTTCATGCGCTTCGTCTCCGCGCTGGGCAGCGGCCAGCTGGTCGATCGGTTCGGCGAACGCAAGGTGCTGGCCGCCGGGATCTGGATCGTCGCGGTCTCCAGCGGCCTGGCCGGGTTCGCCCAGTCCTACCCGCAGCTGCTTGTGCTGCGTGGCATCGGCGGGATCGGATCGGCGATGTTCACGGTGGCCGCGATGAGCCTGCTGCTGCGGGTGGTGGATGCCGAGCGCCGTGGCCAGTCCACCGCCATGTGGCAGGCGGGCTTCCTGATCGGTGGAATCGTTGGCCCTGGCGTGGGTGGCCTGCTTGCGACCGACTCGGTGCGCGCGCCGTTCTTCGTCTACGCCGGCACGCTCGGGGTGGCCGGCACGATCGCGATGCTGTATCTGCGCCACCCGTCGGAGGTCGAGCAGCATGCCACCGAGCCGGGCGCGGATTTCCCGGCTCGTTCGGCAGCCACGGCTCCTGACCCGGCGAAACCGACCGCGCCGGGCATGGGTCTGCGCGCGGCGCTGGCGCAGCCGCCCTACCTCGCCGCCCTGACCGCGAGCCTGGCCACCGGGTGGTCGCTGTTCGGGGTGCGGATCTCGCTGATGCCGCTGTTCGTCACCGAGCCGCTCGGTCTGACTCCGGCGTGGACCGGGTTCGGCTTCCTGGTGTCCGCGCTGGCCCAGGTGGTCGCGCTGATCCCGGCGGCCCGGCTGACCGACCGGGTAGGCCGCCGACCGTCCCTGCTGATCGGGACTTCGCTCGGAGCGCTGAGCTACCTGCTGGTCGCGATCAGCGCCACGCTGAGCGCGTTCTTTGCCTCGATGATCGTGTTCGGGGTGGCGGCCGCGTTTCTCGGCGTGGCGCCGGCAGCCATGGTCGGCGACGTCGTGACCCGGTCGGCGGATCCGGCCGCGCCGGACAAGCGCCGGGTCGGCGGGCGCGGGGGGCGCGACGGGCGGGACGGCCACGGCGGCAAAGGCGGGGGCGGCAAAGGCGGTGGCGGCAAGGCGATCGCGGTCTACCAGATGGCCAGCGACCTCGGCGCGATCGTCGGTCCGCTGATCGCCGGCTGGATGGCCGACAACTACTCGTTCGGCGCTGCGTTCATGACCACGGCCGCGCTGCTTGTGGTGGCCTTCGCGATGGCGCTGTGGGCGCCGGAGACCCGGTCCGCGCGGCGAGCGGACGAGGCTGCGGCAACCCAGTGATCTTGGCGGGACGGTCTGCTTCGAGGCTGGTCAGGGCGGGAATAGGGATCGGTGGTCGGGCGTTGCTGGCCCGGGCGTTCGCCCCATCTCCCGTCCCCAGGAAGGTCAGTCCATGCCTGAGACCGGATCCGATGCCTGGATGCGAGCCGAATTCGACCGCCAGCTGAGCAACCTGATCGCCAAGGGCTACCCCGAGCTTGTCGGCATGACCGAGGAGGCTTTCCGAGCTCGCCTCGCCCCGCTTGCGGATCAGCTGCCGGCGCTGCCCGGGCCGGCCGAGGGCCAGACTCGGGTGCCTTTCGTGGTCGTGATCAATACCGACGTCGTGCCCACCCAGGACGCGATCGCCAAGGTAGGGCTGAGCGGCAAGCCCGGCTTCACCACGATGGAAGCCGACGATCTCAAGCGGTTCGTGCCCACCGACACCCTCAACGTTCCGGACACGCTGGCCTACCTGGTCACCATTCTCGACACCGGGGCTGACACGCTCAACGTGATCCCGGACGAGGCGATCAAGACGATCACCCAGCAGCAACGGTCACCGCTCACCCTGGCCGAGGGGGTGGCGCTGATCACGCACTATCCGGAGCTGCTGAACAGCGGGAACCGGTTCTCGATCCTCGGCTCCCGGTGCGGTGACCGCCGGGTCCCGGCCATCTGGGTCAGCGCGGGTAAGCCCAGGCTGGGCTGGTGCTGGGCCGGCGCGCCGCACACCTGGCTGGGATCCGCTTCCTGCGCCGGCCGGCTCGCCGCCTAGGGTGTGTCTCCCAAGTCTTGGTGGATGCGGGCGGCGATCCAGACGGCGTCCGGCAAGGCGAAGGAGGAGTCGATAGTGGAGCTATGGCGACTCT
>JAKEEW010000621.1 GCA_022616375.1 Sporichthyaceae bacterium | reverse complement strand
GCGTCCAGGCCGTGGCCGGCGATGCTGCGGGCCAAACCGCGCTGGTAGGGGCTTGGCCGCCGGTCCTCGGTGACCGCGGCCAGCAGCAGGTGCGGCACCGCGACGGCCTGCCGGCGCAGGATGCTCAGGGCGTCGAGCAGGTCGTGGAAGCCCTTGTAGGGCTGAGCCCTGCCCATGGCCAGCATGAACCCGTGGCTGCCGGCGGCTGCTGGCATCGAGCCCGGGCCGGCCGGGCGACTCAGGTGCCGCCGCTCGGCCGGGGTGAGCCCGTCGCGCAGCTCGGCCAGGGCCGCGGCGGGGATGCGGTATGTGTCGCGCAGGTGGGCGCGCATGTGCGCGGAGATCGCGGCGACCCGGCCACCGGCGGCGACCAGGTCGTGCATTCCGCGGGCCTCCCAGTCGCGGCGTGCGGTGTCGGCCGGGTCGTGTAGCTCGGCGGTAGAGCGGGGCACCAGCACCGTGCGCCGACATACCGGGCCGGGCAGCAGGCTGGGCAGACCGTGGAACGGGGTGTCGAAAGCGACGATGAGCAGCGGGCCGGCAGCGGGCAGGACGTCGGCGGCCAGGCTCAGAGCCGCGTCCGCGCATCCGTGGCCGAAGTTGTCCAGGGTGCCGTCGGTGCCGTTGTCGACCGGACAGACCTGAGTACCGGCAGGGAGTAGCCGCTGGCTGCGCCGATACCAGATCGGCTGGTACTCGGGGCTGCCCGGCCGCAGTCGAATGGGCAGCACAACCAGGCTGACCGCCGGATTCAGCATGCTGGCGAGGGCCGTCCGGGTGGCCGGCCGGGCACGCCCTGTGGCGTACCCCGCGACGAGTCGGGGGGTCTGCGAGGACCCGGCCGGCCGGTGCTCCACCGGAAACCGCCCCGGAAAGGGTGGCAGGAAGAAGCAGCTTCACTGTAGCGCTGCGAGTGTCGGTGTTCGAAGGCCCGCGATGACCGCGCTCGCTGCCAGCCCTGAGCGTGATGTTGGGTGGGCGCCTAGGCTTGTCGTTGTGGGAAGCGACAAGAGCTCGCGCCGGCCCGGGCTGATCAGCGTTGAGGAGATCATGCAGGTCACCGGTGCCGGCCGGTCGACCCTGACCTATTGGTATCGCAACCGGGACACCAACGGGCACCCGGAGCGCATCCGCGACGGGCGGCGAGTCTTCTACGACGCCGGCAAGTGGCACCGCTGGTGGAAGTCCTACCAGGCCGCCCAGGACCGCAACCACTCCAAAGTGGTGCGCTCGGCAAACGATGACCCCGACGAGCTGGTACCCACCGCGGTCGCCTCACAGATCATGGGCTACAGCCACGCCGACGTGGTCCGATCGCTCTACAACGACGGCTACTTCCCCGAGCCCGACCACGTCGAACTCGCGTCTACAGGCGCGCCCCGGCGACTGTTCTGGAAACGCAGCACCCTGTGGGCCCACGCGGAAAACCGCGACCACCGCGGCCGGCCCGCCACCAGCCGGCCCGCCGCGGCCAAGCGCGGAAACACCGCCAGCTCCTGACCCGCGGCGCCGCGTCAGGAGCTGGCCACCGCACGCGCCGGCCTGCATAAACGATCTTGACAGAGGGATACAAAGAGTCACCTCCGATCTTGCGGATAAACCTTGGGCGGAGTAAAATTAGCACCGAATGGGCGGGCATGCGAGGCCCGCTCGTCACACCGGAAAACCAGCTCGTGGACAGGAAGGACTGTTGTGATGCGCACACCCAGCACGCCCGATCCCGCTGATCTCTCGGCGGCCTCGGATCCGGTTACCACGGGTGAGTCGGTGATGCTCGATCCGGAGCAGTTGCACCCGCACCCGGCGAACCCGCGCGAGACCTTGACCGCGATCCCACAACTGGCCGCGACCATCAAGGCGCTCGGCCAGTTGCAGCCGGTCATCGCCTACCCGGACCCCGACAGCGGGTACATCATCGCGTTCGGGCACCGCCGACATGCCGCGTTGCAGTCAATTGGCCGCAAGGTGTGGTGCCAGATCTGCCCAAGCCGCTCGGCGGCCGAGACGCTGATGGCCCAGATCGTGGAGAACACCCACCAGGTTGGGCTGTCCGCCGCCGAGGAGGCCCAGGGATACCAACAGCTTGCGCTCATGGACCCAACCCTGACCGCAGGCAAGATCGCCAAGATGGTGGGCCGCAAACCCGACCAGGTCAAGGCGGCGCTGGCCTCGTCCACGTTGGACGCCAAGACCCGAACCAGGGCCGCGACCGCCGGGGCAGACCTGATCCAGTTGGCC
This sequence comes from Sporichthyaceae bacterium, assembly GCA_022616375.1. Classification (GTDB taxonomy): domain Bacteria; phylum Actinomycetota; class Actinomycetes; order JAKEEW01; family JAKEEW01; genus JAKEEW01. The sequence continues at coordinate 6,144 of JAKEEW010000621.1, read as the reverse complement.
GCGATGGCCGACTTCGCCGACGACCCAGCCGCCCTGGACCGGCTGACCAAGGCCGTGGCCAGCGGGACTGGCCAGTTCCAACACGAGCTGTCCCGGGAGCACAAGACCCGCGAACACGCGGCCAAGACCGAGGCAACCCGCAAACGGCTGGCCTCCGCCGGAACGGTGTTGCTGGACAAGCTGCCAGACCGGCACGCCACCCCCCGGCCGGCGCTGCGCGACCTCGATGAGCTGTACGGCCCGGAAGGACAGCGGCTGACGGCGAAGAACCACCGCAGCTGCCCCGGTCATGCCGCCTACGTGGAGACGCGTTACTCCTACTGGGGATCAGACCCTGTGACCTACTACTGCCTGGACCCCAAGAAGCACGGCCACCGAAGCCGCCCGGTCACCGCCCTGGCCGCCGACGAGCTGGCCCATCGGCGCACCGTACTAGCCAACAACGCCGCCTGGCGCGCGGCCGAACCAGTACGGCAGGAGTTCATCACCAACCTGTGCCGCAACCGCAAACCACCAGCCGGCGCAGCCGCCTACCTGACCAGGCTGGTCGCGGGCGGCAATCACGGCCTGCGCAAGTTCCTCGACTCCTACGAGGCTGCGGGCAAGGCCGGCGCGTACCTCGGACACGAGATCAAATCTCACCAGGAGCTGGCCGCCATCGCCGACAAGGCGGGCACCCGGCTGCAAAACGTCCAACTCGCCATCATCGCGGCCGCCATCGAGGCCCGCATGGGCGTGAACACCTGGCGCTCCGAATACCGCTGGGACACCACCGAACCGGACTGGCTGCGCTACCTGGTGGGACTCGGCTACACCCTCTCAGACGTCGAACAGCTTGTGATCACCCCCAAGCAGGACGAGCGCCGACACGCACACCGCCCAACCCAGCCCGGACTAGACGACGAGGCGAAGGCAGACACCCCGCCCGCGGACCCGAACAGTCCCCCAGCCAACCCACCAAAGACCGAGCCACCCGCCGATTCTGACCCGGCAGCCACCGCCTAGACCGCAACAGAGCCGGCCGGCCGCCACCAACCAGCGGCAACCGTGACGGCCGGCCTCGGCACGCAGAAGAAGAAGAAGAAGAAGAAGAGAAGGCGAGGGTGGACAGGCTCCGTAGACCGGAGTAATATTAGCAACATAAGCCTCATGAGGGTAAGGAGCGACCGGTGTCGACCGAGCCGACCAGCCAGCCCAAGCCGCCAACAGGCTGGGAAGTGATACACACCTACACCCGGGCGCAGGCCCTGGCCGACGGCGTCCTCATCGCCGCCGACCCGGCGATGGTCCGCGACGCCAGACTTCGCTACCCGGTCGCACTGACCGCAGCGGCCTGGGCCGACTGTGTCGCCTGGACAGACGCGGACAACGACCGTAAGGACACCTGCCAGGACGAGGCCGCTCGGCTGTGGGACGTGCTGTGGATGACCCGTCATGCGATCAGCCGCCACGTCGGCCACACCCAACGGCAGCCGGTCCAGCTCGAACGCGTCCCGCGCCGGGGTCCGGGCGTTCTCCCCCGCACGGTCACCCTGCACGTAGTGATCGGGCCCGGCGATCATGCCGAACCCGTCCTGACGATCATGCTGCCGGACGAGGACTAGATCATCACCGAGGGCATGCGAGGCCCTCCCCACGACCACCGGAAAGCCACCGCACCGGAAAGGGACATCGACCATGACGAGCACGCAAGACCCGACGACCACACGCGGAACCACCGCCTTTGTGCGCTCACGCGAATACCAGCCTACCGGCCGCGAGCCGCTGCTACCCCAACCCGCCGACGTCGACGTCTGGCAGGCCTGTCGCACCAGTGCCGCCACCTGCGGCTGCCCGGTCCCTGCCGATGGCGGCTGCCCCGACCACGGCCAGCCGTCCTGGCTTGTGGCCCTGGCCCTGATCTGACGCGACCGCAGGCGACACAGAACCCCGCGCTCGGGTGAGGGACCGGAGTGGCTGCCGATTGCCCGAGCGCGGCCAGCCTACCCACCGCGCACCGAAACACAAGGAGTACAGCGATGACTACCAGCAAACAGGCCGCCCTGGCGGGCGACTGCCGAGGCCTGGTCCAAACCGGCTGACGCTAACCACCACCAACCCGCGGCCCTAGACGGCCTTCGGCGAGGACATGCGAGGCCTCCCTGCCGACACCGGACCCGCTGCGAAAGGAGCCAACCAACAATGCACCCGACCAACCCGCCCCCGCCCGCACCCCCGGCACGGTCACCTGGCGCCCTGGCCTTGACTTCCGGTTCGGGCACCGGCTCGGCCCGCATCCCCCGCCGTCACCTCCGCCAAGCCGTGCGCGAGTTCTTCGCCGCCGGCGGCACGGCCGTTCACGTCATCGGCGCCGATCCCGCCGCGCTGACCCTGCGCGCGACCGGCCCGGCCGCTGCGCTGACCGCCCTCACCTCCCACCACAAGGCGGGCTGAGCGATGGGCGTCATGGCCGGCATGAGCGCGTGCATCGGGTGCCGAACGGTGTTCATGTACGACCCGGACCGGGTCCCGTCGATACCCATCGACCCGGCGACCGGGCTACCACCCGACCTCAACCCCGACGGCACCACCCGCCAACCCGACCCGCAGGCCGTGGCCCGGATGACGCGGGAGCCGGTATGCCCCCGCTGCTGCCGCGCCGCCAACATCGTCCGCCGCCTAAACAGCCTGCCGCTGTTCCCCGAACACGACACCCTCGACGAGCTCACCGACGACCAGCGCCCGCTACCGGGTTAGCGTCGACCGCCGGGATCCCAATGCCCCCCCCCGGCGGTGATCGACTATCAGCACAGCGGCGACTGACAGCGACTTGAAGGCAGGCCCCGAAGGCATCCGAGAACGAGGGACAACGAGGGCCCAGACCGCACGCCGACACACACCGTCGAGCGGAATGACCCCGCCGCCCGGTCAACGGCCATCCCGAACCGCACGCACCGCACGACCGCCAGGCTCCGACCTGGCGATGGCCAACCGTAATACCGGCCCGGCTGGTGAATCCCGGACTCTCCTCCCCTGGCGGCCGCCGTTTCTCACCGTCGCAGCCACTGCCCTCACCCGCGCGACCCAGCGAACCGTTGGCTCCTTTCTCCTCCTCCTTGCTGTTGTTGTTGTTCGCAACTGCGGGCTTGACGCTTAACCCCAGTCGGAGTAATATTAGCACGGACGGGCGTGCGAGGCCCGACAACCACGGAAACCCGCAAGGGAAAGGGAGCAGATCATGAGCCACGAACTCGAAACGTTTGCCGATGGAAGCGCAGCATTCGTCAGCGCACGCCAAAGCGCCTGGCACCGCCTGGGCACCGTCACCGCTGGCTGCCTGACCGCTGAGGAGGCCATGCGCGCGGCCTACCTGGCCGGCTGGAATGTGCGCAAGCTGGCGATGACCGCCACCGAGCTCACGCCGAACGGGGTGAACGTGCTGGAGGTCGCCGACCACTATGCCACCGCCCGCACCAACCCCAAGACCGGCCGGGCTGAGATCCTCGGCGTCGTCGGCTCGGACTACCACCCGATCCAGAACGAGCAGAACTGCGAGTTTCTCGACCTGCTCGTCGACCAGGCCGGCGCTCACTTCGAGACCGCCGGCAGCCTGCGTGGCGGCCGGCAGACATTCGTCACCATGAAACTTCCGCAGACCATGCGCCTGGCCGGCGTGGACGACCTCGAGCTGAATCTGGCCGCGTTGAACTCCCACGACGGCTCGAGCAAGTTCCGGGTGATCGTCACCCCGGTCCGGATCGTGTGCGCGAACACCCAACGCATGGCCCTGCGTCACGCGCAGTCAGAGTTCGCAGTGCGGCACACCGCCGGCGCGACCGCCCGGGTAGCGGAGGCCCGCCAGATCCTGCGGCTCACCTGGGCCTACGCCGAGGCGTTCGAGGCCGAGGCCCGACGCCTGGTGGAGCAGCCCCTGACCGACACCCAGTTCACTGCCGTGGTGGACACGTTGTGGCAGCCCCCGAAGCGCGACGCCAGCGCCCGCGCCCGCACGCTGCACCGCAACCGGTCCAACCAGCTTGCGTATCTGTTCAACGGCGCCGGCACTCAGGCCGGCATCCGCGGCACCCGCTGGGCCGGCCTACAGGCGATCACCGAGTACCTGGACCACTACTCCCCCGCCCCCGCGGTCGAGGCCCGCGCCAGCAGAGTGATCCTGGGCCGTGAGCTGGCCGCCACCAAGCAGCGCGCCTACGAGCTGCTCGCCGTCACCTAACCATTTGCGGCACCGAAGGCCCGTCCCTCACGGTGAGGGCGGGCCTTCGCGCTGCCGTCCGGGTGGGCAAGAGGAGCCCAAAACCCTGCGGCCCGCTTTGGCCGCAGTTGCTCGCACGACGCGTTCCCCGCCACCCGCGACATCCCCGCCGCCAAGGCCAATCCCAGGGACATCCTGGTGCAGCAAGTTATGCCTTAGGGCCGCCCTACGGGCGCCCCCAAGGCGGTCGGCCGCGCGAGGGCGCGCGACCGACTGGCTGTGGGCGATCGCCCACAGCCCGCCAAGGTCGCCAGGGTGGTCGAGGCTGCGACAGAGTCTGATCGAGCACCGGCTCTCCCGGTCCCGGTCGGCGATTGGGGCGGGCGAGGTGGACGCTGGACCACGGTTCCGGGCGACCAGCCGGGCGCCGGCTTCGGGCCGCGAACCAGCAGCGGCTTAGCCGGCCCCGTCGTCGCGTTCAACCCATTCCAGCAGCGCGACCATGTCGGGATTGGTGCTGCGAGTCCTCCACCAAAGCAGCAACCACATCCCGAACGTGAACCCGCCAGCAGCGGCCGCGGCCCAGACCGTCTCGGTACGACCAAGTACGATCCCGGCCCTGTGGTCGACCCAGATCGGCACCGCCACCGCGAACGCCCCAACCGCCGAGCTGGCAAGTCCGGTCCAGACGTAGACCATCAACGCGGCCCGGCGCAGCCGACGGCGTACCGCAAGCCGCTCGGCCGCAGACAACCGGTTTCCACTATCGGCGTTCCCGTGTGCTGGGGCTGTTGGCATGGAACCAACATTACGAGCGGTCGCAGCCGGCCGGATCGCCTTCCTGTCCAAATGGCATCGGCCGACTGCACGACCCTCAGGTGCCGAGCTGACCGGCACCGGAGAGATCACCGACTCCGGTCACGCATCCATGCCGTGCTGGGTATCCAAGGCGATCAGGCACTCGCAGGCCACCCGTATTTCGCCCACGTCAGCACCCACTTCGTCGACGCCTACGTCCTGCCCCTCGACTAGTGACCCCGCCTGTTAGCTCCGCCTTGCCGACTCGGTGGCCCCGCAGTTACCGTTTCAGCCATCGCCGGGTTCAGCGTCTCCCCCGTGGACGTTGAACCCGGCTTCGTTATGGCCCGATGCGCCGAGAGGTGGGGCCAAAACTCAGTACGTTTGATCTTGAAGTCTCGTGATCAAAGGGCAGATTCCAGCGAACGTCGCAACCGGGCGTCGGGCTTACCCTGTCGGGTCGGCAGACTAGTGGCATGTCGGGCCTGCCTGAGACGGACGTTGCCCGGGTACGGCGGTGGTGTCGCGCCCGGGTTCCCGAGACGGTGCGCGACCAGGTTCGGGTTGAGCTGGACGTCGCCGAGCGTCATGTGACGATCGTGAAGTGTCGGCCGCCGTGGCGGCCGGGCGTGGGCACGCAGTGGACCCGGTTCCCGATCGCCCGGCTGCGCTACACGAAGTCCACCGAGCTGTGGTCGCTGTATTGGCGTGACCGCAACCTGCGGTTCCATGAGTACGACCGGGTGCCCGCGACCGCCAGCGTCGAGAATCTTCTCGTGGAGGTCGATCGCGACCCGACGTCGATCTTCTGGGATGACAGCTGCCGACGTCGCTGGTCGCGGCGGCTGTTACGCCGTCGCCCGACATGATGGCTACGGCCATCAGGTCGGCTGGCCGGCCCATCCGAGGCTCTTGCTAGGTCGGGTGTCGACCTCGTCTGCTGCCCGCTGGAGTTCCTCGAATGTGCCGCGCTGCCGGGGCGAATGCGCTCTCGCATCGCAGGAGAACACCCTTGTGCCGGTCTGCTCGGTCATCCGCTGATGTAGCGCGAGTTCTTTTGCCCTGATCCCAGGTCAACGTCCGACGCAGCCAGGGGCGTCATCGAGGTCAACCGCCCGCGCCGCTCCGGTGCACAAGTGCCGGCCGGGCTGGTC
>JAKEEW010000620.1 GCA_022616375.1 Sporichthyaceae bacterium | reverse complement strand
TCGTCCAGGCCGTTCGCGATGATCTCGGCGATCCGCTCACCGGCCCGGCCGTCCCACAGTGGCGGGATCGGCCAGCTCGCCGCCCGGCCGGCGGCCAGTGCGGCGGCCATCCGCTCCGGCAGCGACTCCCTGGTGACCAGCTGGTTGGTGCCGTGGGTGATGGTGATCGGGCGCTCGGTGTTCGGCCGCAGGGTCAGGCAGGGCACGCCGAGGATGGTGGTCTCCTCCTGCACCCCGCCGGAATCGGTCACCACCGCGGCGGCGCCGCGAACCAGGCCGAGGAACTCCACGTAACCAAGGGGCTCGATCACCCGTAGCCGGGGGTGGTCGAACAGCTTGGCCGCGCGCAGCCGCTCCCGGCCCCGCGGGTGCAGCGGCAGCACCACCTCGACCTGGTCGGCAACCCCGTGCATGGACTTCACCAGTGCCTCGGCGTCGGCCGGGTCGTCCACGTTGCCCGGCCGGTGCAGGGTGGCGACCGCGTAACGCTCGGGCAAGTCGTGGGCGGCCCGCGCGGCGTCGGGGTCGAACCGATCCAGGTTGGCCAGCAGGGTGTCGATCATCGGGTTGCCGACCAGGTGGATCTTGTACGGGCTGATCCCCTCGTTGCCCAGGTGTGCGATCGCGTCCGGGCTGGTCGCGAACAGCAGGGCGGCCAGCCGGTCGGTGACGATCCGGTTGATCTCCTCGGGCATGCTCAGGTCGAAGCTGCGCAGGCCGGCCTCGACGTGCGCGAGCGGGATCCGCAGCTTGGCCGCGACCAGCGCGGCCGCCACGGTGGAGTTGACGTCGCCGTACACGACAACCAGCGCCGGGGTCCGCTCGATCAGCAGGTCCTCCAGGCCGATCATGATCGCTGCGGTCTGCTTGGCCGAGCTGCCCGAGCCGACGCCGAGATTGATCTGCGGCTCAGGCAGGCCGAGCTGGCGGAAGAAGATCTCGGAGAGCCGCTCGTCGTAGTGCTGCCCGGTGTGCACGAGCTCCTGCCGGACGCCCCGCTCGGTCAGCGCGCGAAGCACCGGCGCGGCCTTGGGGAAGTTCGGGCGGGCGCCCGTGACATGCAGCACAAGGTCGGACATATCGGCCCTTCGACTCGCTGGAAACTGCGGCCAAACCTACCTGGACCCGTGGTGGAATGGCTGATCCTGGTCACCGGCTGTGCGGCCGGAGCATGCGCTTGGTGATGTTAGACTCGCCGGGTCGGCCGATGAGCTGGCGTGAGATTAGCGTGCCCGCGTGTGGAATACCGTGGGTCCTCACCTGAAGATCACTGAGGAGTAGGCGTGTCCCTGGACACCGCGACCAAGAAGCAGATCCTGGCCGAGTACGGCAATGCCGAGGGCGACACCGGCTCCCCGGAGGCTCAGGTGGCTCTGCTGACCCGCCGGATCAACGAGCTGACCGAGCACCTCAAGCAGCACAAGCACGACCACCACAGCCGTCGTGGTCTGCTGCTGCTGGTCGGCCGGCGCCGCCGGCTGCTGCAGTACCTGGCGAAGAAGGACATCACCCGCTACCGCAAGCTGATCGAGCGTCTCGGTCTGCGCCGATAGTGACCACGACGGGGAGCGGTTCCCACCAAGGAGCCGCTCCTTCGCCGTATGGTCGTGTCTAACAACTACATATGCACAGCTGAGAACCACCCCGCGTGCGGGGTCGGTGCGGTCCGCAGGGCATCCGTGCCACAGCCGACCGGTCCTCGGTAGTGGCGTCCGGGCGGGTCGTGGTGACCACCACCCTCCCGAGGGCCTCGATCGAAGACCGGCCGCTGCCGCCGGGGCCCCTGACAGTTCCGTCGCCGATTTCGACGCGACGTAACGAGGAGGATGACCCGTGGAGGGTCCCGAGATCCAGTACGCCGAAGCCGTTATCGACAACGGTTCGTTCGGCACCAGAACAGTTCGCTTCGAGACCGGCCGGCTCGCCCGTCAGGCAGCCGGATCGGCCGTGGCATACCTCGACGACGACACGATGATCCTGTCGGCGACGAGCGTCTCCAAGCAGCCGAAGGACCAGCTGGACTTCTTCCCGCTGACCGTCGACGTGGAGGAGCGGATGTACGCCGCCGGGCGGATTCCCGGCTCGTTCTTCCGCCGTGAGGGCCGGCCGAGCGAGGACGCGATCCTCACGTGCCGGCTGACCGACCGGCCGCTGCGGCCGTCGTTCAAGAAGGGCCTGCGCAACGAGCTCCAGGTGGTCGCCACGATCATGGCGCTCAACCCGGAGCACCTGTACGACGTGGTCGCGATCAACGCGGCCTCGATGTCCACCCAGCTGGCCGGCGTCCCGTTCGCGGGCCCGATCGGCGCGGTCCGGGTGGCGCTCATCGATGGCCAGTGGGTCGGCTTCCCCACCCACTCCGAGCTGGAGCGGGCCGTGTTCGACATGGTCGTGGCCGGCCGGGTGCTGGACGACGGCGATGTCGCGATCATGATGGTGGAGGCCGAGGCGACCGCGAACACGGTCAAGCTGGTCGCCGCCGGCGCCACCGCACCGACCGAGGAGGTCGTCGCGGCCGGGCTCGAGGCCGCCAAGCCGTTCATCAAGGCACTGGGCCAGGCGCAGTCCGACCTGGCCGGCAAGTCGGCCAAGCCCACCGCCGAGTTCCCGATCTTCCTGGACTACCAGGACGACGTGTACGAGGCACTGTCCGCCTCGGTCCGCGACGAGCTGGCCCAGGCGCTGACCATCCCGGGCAAGGTGGAGCGGGAGGCCGAGCTCGACCGGCTCAAGGTGCTGGCGATCGAGAAGGTCGCGCCGCAGTTCGAGGGCCGCGAGAAGGAGATCTCCGGTGCCTTCCGCGCACTGACCAAGAAGCTGGTCAGGGAGCGGGTCATCCGCGAGAAGGTCCGCATCGACGGTCGCGGGCTGTCCGACATCCGGCGGCTGACCGCCGAGGTCGGAGTCATCCCGCGGGTGCACGGTTCGGCCATCTTCGAGCGCGGTGAGACCCAGATCCTCGGCGTCACCACGCTGAACATGCTGCGCATGGAGCAGATGCTTGACACGCTGGCGCCGGAGCGGACCAAGCGCTACATGCACAACTACAACTTCCCGCCGTACTCGACCGGTGAGACCGGCCGGGTCGGGGCGCCGAAACGGCGCGAGATCGGGCACGGCGCGCTGGCCGAGCGGGCGCTGATCCCGGTGCTGCCGACCCGCGAGGAGTTCCCGTACGCGATCCGGCAGGTCTCCGAGGCCATCGGCTCGAACGGTTCCACCTCGATGGGTTCGGTCTGCGCCAGCACGATGGCGCTGCTCAACGCCGGTGTGCCGCTCAAGGCGCCGGTTGCGGGCATCGCGATGGGCCTGATCCACGAGGACGGCGAGTACGTCACGCTGACCGACATCCTGGGCGCCGAAGACGCGTTCGGCGACATGGACTTCAAGGTCGCCGGCACGGCTGAGTTCGTCACCGCGCTGCAGCTGGACACCAAGCTGGACGGCATTCCGGCCTCGGTGCTGGCCGGCGCGCTGACCCAGGCGCGGGAGGCCAGGCTGCACATCCTTGAGGTGATGACCGAGGCCATCGACGCACCCGACGAGATGAGCCCGTTCGCGCCGCGGATCATCACGGTGAAGGTTCCGGTCGACAAGATCGGCGAGGTGATCGGGCCCAAGGGCAAGGTCATCAACCAGATCCAGGACGACACCGGCGCCGAGATCACCGTCGAGGACGACGGCACGATCTACATCGGCGCGACCGATGGTCCGTCCGCCGAGGCCGCTCGGGTCATGATCAACCAGATCGCGAACCCGCAGATGCCGCAGGTTGGCGAGCGCTACCTCGGCACCGTGGTCAAGACCACCACGTTCGGCGCGTTCGTCTCGCTGCTGCCCGGCAAGGATGGCCTGCTGCACATCTCGCAGCTGCGCAAGATGGCCGGCGGCAAGCGGGTGGAGAACGTCGAGGACGTGGTCAAGGTCGGGCAGAAGGTGCAGGTCGAGATTGCCGAGATCGACCAGCGCGGCAAGCTGTCCCTGATCCCGGTGCTGGACGACGCGACCCCGCCGGCCGATGGCGGTAGCGCAAGCTCGCCGGACGCCTCCGGTAGCACGCCGGAGCCGGCGGCCGAGGCGGACCACTCGGCGTGACCTCGCCGCTGGCCCGGGATCAGGAGCCGGGCACAACTGTCGACCTCTACCCGGGCAGCGCGGGCGGGGGCGGCATAGTCCGCCGCACTGTGTTGCCCGGTGGCCTGCGGATCGTCACCGAGGCGGTGCCGACGGTCCGCGCGGTCACGTTCGGGGTGTGGGTCGGGGTCGGTTCCCGGGACGAGACCCTGGAGCAGGCCGGCGCAACCCACTACCTGGAGCACCTGCTGTTCAAGGGCACCGGGCGACGGGACGCGCTGGAGATCTCCGCGGCGCTGGACGCGGTCGGCGGTGAGCTGAACGCGTTCACCGCCAAGGAGTACACCTGCTACTACGCCCGGGTGCTCGACGCCGACCTGCCGCTGGCCATCGACGTGGTCTGCGACATGCTCACCTCGGCACTGCTGCGCAACGCGGACGTCGAGAACGAGCGCGGCGTGATCCTGGAAGAGATCGCCATGCACGACGACGACCCGGGCGACGTGGTGCACGACGAGTTCGCCAAGGCGCTACTCGGCGACTCTCCGCTGGGGCGGCCGATCCTGGGCTCGGTCGCGTCGATCAAGTCGCTGAGCCGAGACGTGATCAACGGTTACTACCGCGAGTGCTACCGGCCGGATGCCACCGTGGTCACCGCGGCCGGCAACCTGGACCACGACGACGTGGTCCGGATGGTCACCGAGGCGTACCAGCTGGCCGGCGTGACCCCGGACCAGTCGGCGCTGCCGGTGGCGCCCCGGATCGGCGCCACCGTGCTCGCGCCGGCCGGCGGGGTTGCCCTGGTGACCAGGCCGACCGAGCAGGCCAACCTGGTGCTCGGGATGCCAGGCATCCCGCGCACCGACGACCGCCGGTTCGCGCTCGGCGTGCTGAACAGCGCGCTCGGCGGTGGGATGTCGTCCCGGCTGTTCCAGGAGGTGCGGGAGAAGCGTGGGCTGGCCTACTCGGTCTACAGCTTCGCCTCGCACTACGCCGACCTGGGCATGTTCGGGGTCTACGCCGGGTGCCTGCCCGGCAAGGTTGATCAGGTGCTTGAAATCTGCCGGAGTGAGCTGGCGAAGGTAGCCGCGGCGGGTATCACGTCGGAGGAGTTGGCTAGAGGAATCGGCCAGCTGCGCGGCTCGCTGGTGCTCGGTCTGGAGGACACCGGGTCCCGGATGAGCCGGCTGGGTAAGAGCGAGCTGGTCTACGGTGAGCTGCTGACCGTCGAGGAGATCCTCGACAAGATCGCCTCGGTGACCCTGGACGACGTCCGTGCGGTCGCCAACGAGTTGCTGGTGGCCGAGCCGACCCTGGCCGTGATCGGGCCGCTCGAGGCCGACGCCGAGTTCCTGCGGGCCGGTTCGTGATTCGGGTCGGCGTGCTGGGCGCGGCCGGGCGGATGGGCACCGAGGTCTGCGGGGCGGTCAAGGCAGCCGACGACCTCGAGCTGGTGGCCGCGATCGACGCCGGCGACGATTTCGCCGGTCTGGCCGCCGCCGGCACCCAGGTGGCGGTCGACTTCACCCATCCGGATGCGGTGCTCGGCAACCTCGAGCGCTGCATCGCCACCGGCATCCACGTCGTGGTCGGGACCACCGGGTTCACCGACTCCCGGCTCGACACGGTGCGCGGCTGGCTGGCCGCCGGCCCGCCCGGGGTCGGAGTGCTGGTGGCGCCGAACTTCAGCATTGGCGCGATCCTGATGATGCGCTTCGCCGTGCAGGCCGCGCGGTTCTACGACTCGGCCGAGGTGATCGAGCTGCACCATCCGGGCAAGGCGGACGCGCCGAGCGGCACCGCCGCCCGGACCGCCTCGCTGATCGCCGCGGCTCGGGAGGCGGCCGGCATGCCGGCGATGCCGGACGCGACCGCGACCGCGCTGGACGGTGCCCGCGGTGCCCGGGTCGACGCGGTGCCGGTGCACTCGGTCCGGCTGCGGGGGCTGGTCGCGCACCAGGAGGTGCTGCTGGGCACCGACGGCGAGCTGCTGACCATCAGGCACGACTCGCTGGCCCGGTCCTCGTTCATGCCTGGCGTGCTGCTCGGGGTGCGCCGGGTGCCGGCCGTGCCCGGGCTGACCGTCGGTCTCGAACATTTCCTCGACCTCGACTGAGCGGGTCGGCGCAGCGGCTCGGGCGAGCTTTTCATGATCTGGTGAACTCGATGCCGGAAACCCGACGCTCGGTTCACCAGATCATGGGGAGCGGCGGCTGAGGCACGGACCTAGTACCGCGTCAGGCAACCCTTGCCCGTTTGATGGTGGCGGCTCGGCGGATGACCTTGCGTAGCTTCGGGTCGGTGATGTGACGGTTTCGCCAGGCGAT
>JAKEEW010000619.1 GCA_022616375.1 Sporichthyaceae bacterium | reverse complement strand
GGCTCGTCCGACCGGGCTGGCTCGAGTAGGCAGCCGCCGCAACCCGCGATCATCACCGGCGGATTGCGCAGACAAACCACCCAAACTGGGTGATCATTTGCACAGAACGCCGGTAATGATCGATAAGTAGGGTGGCCGCATGACTTGGATGCTGTACGGCTCGTACGGCTACACCGGCCGCCTGGTCGCGGAGCTGGCCCGCAGCCGCGGCCACGAACCGTTGCTGGCCGGGCGGGACGGCCAACGCCTGGCCGCGCAGGCCACCGAGCTCGGCCTGCCGCATCGGGCGGGGAGCCTGGCCGACGTGCCGGCGCTGACCGACGTGCTGCGCCGCAGCGAGGTGTCGCTGGTCGCGCATTGCGCCGGTCCGTACTCGGCCACCGCTGACCCGATGGTGCGCGCCTGCCTGGCCGCCGAGGTGCCGTATCTGGACGTCACCGGCGAGCTCGACGTGTTCGAGGCGCTGCTGGCGATGGACGGCGCGGCCAAGCAGGCGGGCATCCCGATCCTGCCCGGCTCCGGGATGGATGTGGTACCGACCGACTGCCTGGCCGCGCAGCTAGCCGACCGGCTGCCGGACGCGGTCCGGCTCGAGCTAGCCTTCCTCGCCCCCGGCGGGATGAGCCCGGGCACCGCGAAGACCAGCCTGGAAGGCGCCGGCAAGGGCGGCCGGGTCCGGATCGAAGGGAAGCTGGTGCCGGTGCCGCTGGGCTGGAAGCGCCGCACGGTGGAGTTTCCGCGCGGGCCGGTCGAGGTCGGCTCGCTGCCCTGGGGAGACGTGAGTACCGCTTACCGCTCGACCGGGATTCCCAACATCGTGGTCTACACCAAGCTGCCTGGTCGCCGACGCACCAGGCTGGCCCGGCTGCTCGCGCCACTGGCCACGATCCCGCCGGTGCGCCGGCGGATGCAGGCGCTCGCGGTGCAGCGCATCACCGGCCCGTCCGACCAGACCAGGGCGGCCACCGGCACCCAGTTCTGGGGCCGGGTGGAGAACGACCGCGGGGAGTCGGCCGAGCTGACCGCGACCGGGCCGAACGGCTACGACCTCACCGCCGACGCGGTGGTCCGGATCGTGGAGCGGGTGCTCGCCGGCCGGGTGCCTCCGGGCGCGCACACCCCGGCCCAGGCGCACGGCAAAGATTTCATTGCCGAGCTCGACCGGGTCACGGTGGCCGGCGGCAACTAGCGTCGAATGCGTGGATAACGCGGTCCGGGTCCTGCACACCGGCCCCGGCTACCAGCTCGGCGCGTTCCGGTGCCGGCCCGGCCATCCGCTGTGGCGCGAGGAGAACTGGATCGGGCTGGACTGGCACCTGGTGCTCCCGGGGCCCGCGGTCTGGATCCAGCCGATCCGGCAGGATCCGCTGCTCGCGACCGCGAACGAGGTGCTGTGCTACCCACCGGACACGCACTACCGGCGCCGGATCGCCGCGCCAAGCGGGGATCGGTGCATCTTCGTCGCGCTCGACGAGGACCTGGCCGGTGAGCTCGGGATTCCGGCCGGGCCGCAGCGCTTACGCCAGTCCGCGCTCGGCCCGCGCACCTATGCCGCCGCCCACGTGCTGGCCCGTGCGATCGACACCGGCACCGCGACCGACCTGACCTCGGCAGAGCAGGTGCTCGACCTGCTGCACCGGCTGACCGGATCCGGGCCGATCCGCACCGAGCCGAGGCATCGCGGGTTGATCGAACAGGTCAAATACGAGCTGGCCAGGCGGATCGACCAGCCGGTCCGGCTGGCCGAGATCGCCGCCGCAGTGCACTACTCGCCGTTCCACCTGGCCCGGCTGTTCCGGGCGGACACCGGGATGCCGATGTACGGCTACCTGCAACAGCTGCGGCTGCGGGAGTCGCTGGCGCAGGCGGTGGACGGCCGACCCGGGCTGGCCGAGCTGGCGAACGCCTACGGCTTCGCCAGCCACAGCCATTACACCCGCATGTTCCGCCGGGTCTTCGGCATGCCGCCCACCGCGCTGCGCGGGTGCGGTGGTTACCCGGCCGTGGACACGATGTAGACCCGGTCCCCGCTGGCCGCGGTCAGCGCCAGGTCGGCATGTCCGTCGCCGGTCACGTCGCCGAGCCCGAGCGCATCGAAGCCGAGGTTCTCCCCGGCCACCGTGCTGACGTAGCTGCGCAGCAGGTCTCCGGTGCGGCCGGAGTAGACCGCCACCGATCCGGCCGCCGGAGCGCCGTCGCTGTCCAGATACGAGCCGACCGCGACATCGGTGCGGCCGTCCCCGTCGACGTCGCCGGCGTACCGGCCAGGTCCGGCACCGTCGCCGGGATCCGCGCCCTGGAACCGGTGCAGGATCGTGCCGGTCTTGCCGGAGAACACGAACGCCAGCCCGCGGCCGTCGCCGCCGGGTCCGCCGTTGAAGTCCCCGACGTACAGATCGCCGCGCTTGTCCCCATTCACGTCGCCGAGCCCGGCCACGAAGAACCAGCCCGCGTCCACGGTGTCCGGCCCGCCGTCCAACTCGAGCAGCAGTCCGCCGGTCCGCCCGGAGAAGACGGAGGCCAACCCGCGATCGCCGGTGCCGGCATCGGATGCGCCGACGATGTGGTCCGGTCGGCCGTCCCGGTCGACCTGGCCGGCCGATCCGGTGCCGATCCCGAAGTGGTCACCGGCCGCCCGGCCGTTGTACTTGCGCAGCAGGTGCCCGGTTCGCCCGGAGTACACGTAGGCCCGTCCGGAGTCGGCGCCGACCCCGTCGTGGCAGGGCGCACCGACCAGCACGTCGGCCCGGCCGTCCTGGTTCACGTCACCGGCACCGGCGACCGCCCCGCCGAACTGGTCGCCGGCCGCCTGCCCGGTGAGGGTGAGCAAGGTGCTGCCGTCCGCGCCGGAGTAGACGTAGGCCGTCCCCGGCTGCGGGTTGCTGCCACAAGTCAGCGCGGCACCCGGCGCGCCCACGATGAAGTCGGTCACCCGGTCCCGGTTGACGTCGCCGGCGTCGGCGATCGCATAGCCGTGCAGCTCACCGGGCTGACCGATGATGGTGTAGATCACCGCACCGGTGCGGGCCGACCGGACGTCGGTATGGCCGGCCAGGGTTCCGGCGGCGTCGGTGTGGAACGGGTTGCCGACGATGACCTCGGCCGCTCCGTCCCCGTCGATGTCGGCCAGCTCGCTGGCCGCCCAGCCGTAGCCCTCTCCCGGTTGGTCGCCGGTCATCGTGACGAACGTGCCGGGCGGGGTCGAAACCTGGGCACCGGCACCGGCGGCCGGGGCACCCAGAGCAAGGGCAAGGATGAAGACGGCCGCGATCCGGACCGTCGCGCGTCGCGTTGTTCGCATCAGGTTCGTCCACCTCGTGACTAGGCAGTGGGAACCTTTGCGACGCTAGGCAGCCGGCAGGGCTAGCCGCTGTCACGATCGTGCGGAGTTGGTGCGCGGGTCATCCAGGCGCGGCATGGGCGCGGCTCGGCTATGGATCTCGGCTCAGTTGTCGGGCTCGGCTCAGTCGTCGAGCTCGGCCCAGACCACCTTGCCGAGCTTGGCCGGCCGGGAGCCCCACCGGCTGGACAGCTGCTGCACGATCAGCAGCCCGCGGTGCCGCTCCTCGAACGGTGCGGCGTAGGACATCCGGGGCAGCCGGGCGTCGTGGTCGAGCACCTCGACGATGACCCGGCCCGGCAGCCTGGTCAGCTGCAGCTCGATATCGGTGGCCGCGTGCTCGATGGCGTTGGTGACCAGCTCGTCGGCAACCAAGGTGACGCTGGGCGAGCGGTACTCCAGACCCCACGACTCGAGCGTGTGCTGGACGAACTGGCGGGCCTCCCGGGCCGAGGTCGGGGTGGCGGCAAGCCGGGTCAGCGCGCTCATGCCGTCGTAGTCGCCGCGATCGCGGACCAGCAGCAAGGTCACGTCGTCGTCGTACTCGCCGCCGGTGAGCGCGTGCACGAGGTGGATGCACGCCTCGTTCAGGTCGCCGTCCAGGTGCCGCAGCTCCTCGATCAGCTGGTCCATCCCGTCGGACAGCGAGCGCTTGCGGGTCTCGACCAGGCCGTCGGTGTAGAGCAGCATCGATGACCGGCGCGGCAGCGTGATGTCGATCTCGCGGAAGATGGTCCCTTCCAGACCGAGCGGCAGGCCGAGGTCGCTGTCCAGCAGCTCGGCCCTGGCGTGCTCGCTGACGATGGCCGGCGGGACGTGCCCGGCGTTGGCGTAGGTCAGCGTCGAGACCGCCGGGTCGTAGATCACGTACACGCAGGTCACCAGCTGCTGGCCGGGCAGTGCGAGCACCAGCTCGTTGAGATTGCGCAACACCTCGGACGGCTGCTGGTCCATCACCGCGTAGGCGCGGACCGCGGACTTCAGCTGGCCCATCAGCGCGGCGGCGTGGATGCCCTTTCCCATCACGTCGCCGACCACGAACGCGGTCCGCCCGCACGGCAACGGAATCACGTCGAACCAGTCCCCGCCGACGTGGTGCTGGCCGCGGCCACCGGGCAGGTAGCGGGAGGCCACCTCCATCCCGTTGACCGACGACAGCACCTTGGGCAGCAGTGCGAGCTGCAGCTCCTCGGCGCGGTTGCGCTGCTGCTCGTACAACCTGGCGTTGTCCAGCGCGATCGCGGCCGGCGCGGCGATGCCGAGCACCAGCCGCTCGTCGCGGTCGTCGAACATGCCGGGGTCCGGATGGCCGAAGAACAGCCCGCCCAGCGTCTCCCCGGACGGGGTCACCACCGGGACGGCCAGGTAGCTGCGTACCGGTGGATGCCCGGGCGGCAGGCCCTCGAACGGATGGTTATGGCCGTACCGGTCGTCCATGGTGATGTCGTCGGAGCGGACACTGCCATAGCCGTTGAACGTGTAGCCGAACAACCCGATGTCACTGCGCGGCAGGGCAAGCCGGGCAAACACCCCCGGATCGGGCGCAGACACCGTGTAACGCATCTCGACCTGGCCGGCCAGCTCCTCGATCGTGACGAAGAAGCTGCCGTACTTGGCCCCGGTCACCCGGCGGGCGGCGTCGGTGGCCAGCTGCATCACCTGTGCGGCATCCATCTCGGCGGCCAGCTGGGTGCCGATCGAGCGCAGCGTCTCGACGGTGGCCGCCTCCTCCAGCAGCCGGGCGTCCTGCCGGCGCATCCGCTGCAGGGTCTGCTCCAGCCGGGCCGACTGGTCCCGCACGGTCGCCTCGTTCAGCTCCAGCAGCCGGCGCAGCGTCGCCCGCTCCAGCTCGCCGAACTCCTTGGTCGGCGCGCCGCAGTAGGGCAGCAGCGCCAGCCGGACCGACAGCGCGATGTTGCGGAACAGATCCGCGGTGGAGCTCGGGATCGGGGTGCGGGAGAACAGCACGACCGCGAAGACCTCGCCCTTGGGCAGCAGGCCGCCGAAGCCGAGCACGGAGCGCACGCCGTGCTTGGTAACGAACCGCTGGGACGGCACCTCCTTGCTGCCGCGGGCGTTGTGCACGTGGAACGTGCCGAACATGGTCGGGAACATGTCGTGCGAAACCGGCACGGAGCCGGCTACCGCGGCCGGGCTGAGTCCGAGCTCGCGCAGCAGCGCGGCCAGCATCGGCGCCTTCTCCACCGCCGCCGCGCTGGGCAGTGGGATCACCCGGTGCGACCGGGACCGGCTGGGTCGCCGCCAGTTCACCTGGTCGCCGTCGGTGGCCTGGAGCACCAGGCAGCGCATCTCGGGGCGCTCGAGCTCGTCGCCGAGCCGCTTGCGGGCGTGTGCCTGCATCTCGGGGCGCACCTGCTCCCAGCGCTGGGTGACGAACAGCCGGGCCAGCACGAAGGCCGGCCGGCCGGTCTGCTCGTCGACGAACGTGCGACGCAGGCAGGTGACCGCCCGGTTCGCCGCGTCCTCGAAGCTGTCCGCGCCGGCCATCTCCCTGCGCAGCATCGCCGCACAGTCGACCATGTCGCTCAAAGCGAACGACGTCGGGTCGAACACCGTGTCCTCCTCGCCGCTGTAGCGCGGACGCACCGTGAGTGCCCCGGCAGAAATCACGGTGTGTACTGACGGAGATTACCTAGGCACGTTCCGCACTGGACAGCGGATCCGCAAGATTCCGAGCAGAACGGGCGATTTGTCTCAACGGAATACGACTGTCCGCTCACCATTGAGCAGGATCCGGTGCTCGGCATGCCACCGTACCGCCCTGGCCAGCGCCAGGCACTCCACGTCCCGGCCGACCGCCGCCAGCTCGACCGGCTGGTGCGCGTGGTCGACCCGTTCCACCTCCTGTTCGATGATCGGCCCCTCGTCCAGCGCCGGTGTGACGTAGTGCGCGGTCGCGCCGATCAGCTTGACCCCGCGGTCGTGGGCCTGGTGGTAGGGCCGGGCTCCCTTGAAGCTGGGCAGGAACGAGTGGTGAATGTTGATCACTCGGCCGTCCATCCGCTTGCACAGCTCGTCGGACAGCACCTGCATGTAGCGGGCCAGCACGACGAAGTCGATGTCGTACTCGTCCACCACTTCCAGCAGCCTGGCCTCGGCCGCCACCTTGGTCTGCGGCGTCACCGGGATGTGGATGAACGGCACCTGGTAGGAGCCGACCAGGCCGGCGAAATCCTGGTGGTTGGACACCACCGCCGGGATCTGGACCGGTAGCAGCCCGCTACTCCACCGGTAGAGCAGGTCGTTGAGGCAATGCCCGTGCTTGGACACCATGACCAGCATCCGTAGCCGGTCCGCGAGGTCGTAGCACTCCAGGTGCATGCCGAACCGCTCCACCACCTCGTCGAAGCCGGACCGCAGCTCGGCCAGGGTGACCGGACCGGCCAGGTGGATCCGCAGGAAGAAGCCGTTCGACGACTCGTCGCTGTACTGCTGGCTGTCCAAGATCGTGCAGCCGTGGGCGACCAGCACACCGGTCACCGCATGCACGATGCCGATCCGGTCCGGACACGACACAGTGATCACGAACTCGGGAGATCCGCTGGTCATCGTCCTACGCTGCCAGGCCGGGCGGACGGTGTCAGGACGACGCGCTAGGCCGCCACGTTTGCCCGGACCCAGTCCACGATCGTCTTGGTCGGGGCGCCGGGGGTGAACACCTTGGCCACGCCGAGCTTCTCGAGCTGCGGGATGTCCGCCTCCGGGATGATCCCACCGCCGAACACCACGATGTCGCGGGCGTCCCTGGCCGCCAGCAGCTCCATGACCTTGGCGAACAGGGTCATGTGCGCACCGGACAGGATGGACAGGCCGATCCCGTCCGCGTCCTCGGCGAGCGCGGTCTCGACGATCTGCTCCGGGGTCTGGTGCAGGCCGGTGTAGATGACCTCCATACCGGCGTCCCGCAGGGCGCGGGCCACCACCTTGGCGCCACGGTCGTGGCCGTCCAGGCCTGGCTTGGCCACCACGATCCTGATGTGACGTTCATCACTCATCGTTGCGCGCCTTTCGATCACACCGGGGACACCGCGCCCACAGCGTATGTCACAGCAGGTCAGCAGCGTGATCCTGGCCCGGCCCGAGCGGTCTGACCCGAGCTGAGCGCGATCGATCAGATTCTTTTTGGATCACCGAATATCGGGGCTTTTGACAAATCCTGAGCTTGCCAATCTCAGTACCGATCTGGTTACAGTGCGACGCCTTGCCTAGTTAGGCGATTGAGGACGGTGATCCTGAAATGGCGACGCCACCTAACTCGACCGGCCGGCACAGCCGGCTTTCTTATATATCGGGCATTCTGCAGCGTATTTCACCGGCAAAGTCCGCAAGCCTGCCAATTGTGTTGGCCGGAGCGGTCACGCTGGTGGCCGCCGGAATCGGAGGCTTGGCCGAGCCGGCCAGCCCGCGCAATCCCTTAGTCGCGATGGGGGCGTGGCCGGAGGTTTCGCTGGCGGAGCTGTCGGCGGCGGACAACCAGGACCTGACCGAGCTCGCCGACGCGGCCCGGGCCGCCGAGGCTCGCGCCAGCCGGGACGGCGGGCGGACCGGCCTGGACGCGAAGCTCGCCGAGCAGGTCATCCGGATGCGCCAGATCCAGCTGGAGAAGGCGCAGGCCGCGCTGATCGAGTCCAAGTGGGCCGCACAGCGG
>JAKEEW010000618.1 GCA_022616375.1 Sporichthyaceae bacterium | reverse complement strand
GAAGTCGGCGGCGGCCAGGCTGGCGCCGAAGCGATCACCGTTCTCGCTGCCGTCCGGCACCTGGCCGGAGTTCTGGCTGATGATGGTCGCGGCCGAGCGTCGCAGTCCCTGCCCGCTGCCGGGCACGACGACCACCGCGCCGTGATCGAAATCCGACTTCCCGGTGCCGACCTCGCCCGGCGCGCCGATCGCGAGGTCGTCGCGGCCGTTCCCGTCGAAGTCGCCGGCGATCAGGGCCCAACCGAACAGGTCCTCGGGCTCGGGCATCCCCGCGGTGCCGGCAAAGCCCTGGATGATCCGCTGGCTGCCGGTCGTGAGCTGCAGCCCGGTCGGCACACCGTAGAGCACGGTCACCATGCCCTGGCCGTCGCTGTCGTACGGGGCACCGATGGCCAGGTCGTCGCACCGGTCGCCGTTGAAGTCACCAGTGGCCAGCGCCTGGCCGAACACCTCGCCCACCACGGCGGACCCGGAGCCGTGCAGCCGGTCCTGGTCGAAGTACTGGTCGCCGGGCCGGCCGCCGGCGGCCGCGGTGGTCAGGCCGGATTCGGCGCCGTAGAGCACGTGGACCGCGCCGCGGCTACCGCGCGCACCAGGCTCCCCCACCGCAAGATCGGCGAAGCCGTCGCCGTTGAAGTCTGAGTCCAGCCCACCGGCACAGCTGCGGGATGCGGCCGGGTGCACCGGGCCGAGCGCCGAGCCCACGGCGGCCGCGACGATACACAACACGGCCACGGATCCAATGCGCCGGTAGAGCAGCCTGCGCGACACGGCGTCACCCTACGTCGCCGTGATCATCACACCGGGTGGTCGGCCGGATCGGGCGTGTCTGGTGGATCTCGGGCCTGGGCATGGAAGGGCCCGAGCGCTGCTGACGGGGGATACAGAAGCGCTCGGGCCAGTTTCAGCTTAGCAGCGCCGAACTACCGGATCGTCAACTGCCGGGTCCGCAGGCCGTCCCTTGCCCTACGTTCGGCCGAGGTCAGCGGCGTGCTGATCGACAGCGCCTCGGTCAGCCGCTTATCGATCTCGGCCAGCGGGTCTTCGAGCTGGTCCGCGCTGCGATCGGCCGGCAGGTCCCAGACCGGCACCAGCAGCCCGCTGGCCCGGAACGTGCCGAGCAGCCGGGTGCCGGTGCCGAGGTCGCTGTGCCCGGCGGCGTGCAGCCGAGCCAGCGCGTCGAGCAGCGGGTTCTCCGGGTGCGGCAGCACCCAGCGCAGGTAGCGCCGCTCACCCATCGCGCACCAGTAGGCGGCGGGCGCGGCGCTGAGCCGCCTGGTCGGATACACCGCGGCGTTCGCCTGCTCGAGCAGCGCGGCCAGCTCACTCGGCTGCTCGCCCTGATCGCCCAGCCCGGCCAGCCAGAACTGGAAGTTGTCGTGCACCGTGACGTCGAGCAGTGCGCTCGGATCCAGCAGGTCTTGTAGCCGCACCCCGTCCGGCGCTACCTCGTCGAGCTCGACCGCGGTGCCCGGGTCGCCGTCCAGACTGGCCAGGATGGCCGCCGCGATGCCGCGGCTCGGGTCGGTCGCGTCGACCTGGCTGTTCAGCCCGACCAGGACGGTGCCGTCGGTGCGGAGCAGCGCGGGCGCGGCGCCCGGGAGCACGGTGGTCAGCGTCACCGCGCGGTCGCGGTGCTTCCCGGTCAGGGTCAGGCCGGCGGTCGCGGCCGGGACGAACTCGCGCAGCGCGATCCAGTCGCACTCGCCGGACAATCCCTCGAACGGCCTAGCCACGAACGTCGTGGCGCGACCGGCGGTGGCCCGGCCGTGACACGCCTTGTAGCGCCGGCCGGACCCGCACGGGCAGGCCTCCCGGCCGCCAACCACCGGTACGTCGCCGGAGTCGCGTGCCGCCGATGCGCTGGTCGCCGCCTTCAGGCGGGCCTTCTTGCCCATGCAAACTCCCGGTAGAGCGGAATCTCGATCGTCGGCAGCCTAGGGAGACACACCCTAGCCGCGGAGTCAGGCGATCCGAGCCGTTTCCATCGGCAGCACGGCCCAGACCGTCGTCTCCGAACCCGAGCTGCGCACTCCCCAGTCGGAGGTCAGCGTGGTCACGATGCCCAGACCACGGCCGCCCAGTGACGATATCGACGGTTGGGCCGGGTACGGCCGGGTCGCACCGCCACCATCGGTAACCTCGATCTCTACCGCGCCGGCGCGGACGTCCCAGGACACCCGGATCTTGCCCGAGCCGCCGAGTGGCCGGGCATGCCGTAGCGCGTTGCTCAAGATCTCGGACAGCACGAGCACGGCGTCATGGACGACGTCCCGGGGCACGCCGCGCTTGTCCAGGTCGGCGGCGATCCGCCGGCGGGCCGAGGTCACGCTCGCCGAGGTATGCGGGAAGTGGACCGTAGCGGTCGTGGAGACCCGCCGGGTCCCGATGGCCACCGTGTCCTCCTGCGCCAGCATCCGTCCTCTACCCGATGTGGAGTTCCTGCCTCATGGGGCATGCCCAGCTATTCCGTACTGAAAACGACGTCCATCGTGGGATGTATGTCACGAGTTCATACCCAAAGCTGCAGGTTAGGGCGTTCTTACACGCTGCGTACCGCCTTGTGGACACTGCGTAACAAAGGCCGTCGCGCCAGGCCTGCGGAGCCCGTTCGATACGCTCCGCAGTCATGATCAGCTTGCCAGCTCGGCGAGCCTGGCGAGGGCTCGCTTTGGACGATCGGTGATGATCGCTTCGACCTCGAGGCCGGCGCACAGGTCGATGTCGGAGAGCTGGTTCACGGTCCAGGCATGGACCTGGTGCCCCTGTGCGTGCACCCGGTCCACGTAGTGCGGGTGCACCCGCAGGATGTCGATGCGCGGGCCGGCGGCACTGACCCCGGTCGGCAGCGAACCGTCCCTGAACCGCACCGGCACTCGGTCCATCAACAGCACGGTCCGCACGCTCGGGGCCAGCTGGCGCATCCGGCGCAAGCTCAGCTGGGAGAAGCTCATGACCTTGATCGGCGTGCTGGAGCCGAGTCGCGGATGCGCGAGCCCGTACCGGTCCAGGGTCTGCACCAGGCGGCGCTCCACCAGGCCGGCATACCGGGTCGGATGCTTGGTCTCGATCAGCAGCTCGACCGTGCGGCCGGAGTCCACGACCAGCTCCAGCAGCCGCTCCAGGGTGAGCACCGAAGCCCGGTCGTGATCCGGCTCCTCCGGGTCCTCGAAGTCGGCCCAGCTGTCCTTCCAGGAGCCGAAGTCGAGCTCGCGCAGCTCGGCCAGCTCGAGGACGGAAACCGGCCCGTGGCCGTTCGAGGTCCGGTCGATCTTCCGGTCGTGCACGCACACCAGCACCCCGTCGGAGGTGAGCCGCACGTCGCACTCCAGGCCCTCGGCACCCTCGACCAAGGCCTGCTTGTAGGCCGCCAGAGTGTGCTCAGGCACCTCCTCGGACGCGCCCCGGTGCGCGATCACCTGCATGATCCGCGGCCCTCCCCCACGATCTGGCCTCCTTAGTCATTGGGTTTACCGCATCCGGCGCCGCCAATCCCGGTGCGGCATTTGTTCACCCCAATCACATCTTCGACCCGGCAGCCGTTGTACTTGTCGTGATGCTTCCGCCGTTTTGTGATCTCGTAGACGCCCACTGGCGCGACGTAGCCAGGCTCTGCGTGGCGTTGGCCGGCCCGGACGAGGGCGAAGACGCCGCGCAGCGGGCCTGGCTCAATGCCTTGCGGGCCTACCCGTCGCTGCGACACCAGCGCAATCTCAAGGGCTGGCTGCTCACGGTGGCCGCCCGGGCCGCAATGGACGGCCATCGGGATCGGGCCAGGCGCCCGATGCCGACCGCCGACCTGCCGGACCGGACGGCCGGATCGACGCCCGACCCGAGCGCGGTCGGGGATCACGACGACCTGTGGGCCCTGGTCGGCACGCTGCCCGAACGGGAGCGGCTGGCCATCGGGCTGCGCTACGCGCTTGACCAGCCGCACGCCGAGATCGCCGGCACCCTCGGAGTGTCTGCGGCGATGAGCCGGCGGCTGGTCAGCGATGGCCTGGCCAGGCTGCGCACCGCGCTCCACGAAGCAGACAAGGAGAACGACGATGACTGACCACGACCGGCACCTAGTCGACGCCGAGGAGCTGGCCATGACCGCCCGGCTCCGCAACCTGGCCGCCGCCGCGCTGCCCGGACCGCTGGCCGAACCGCCGGACCTGACCCAGCTCGCCGCCGAATCGGGACTGCTGGACGTGGCGATCGACACCGTGGACACCCCGGTCGGGCAGCTCGTGCTCGGCGCCACCGAGGCGGGATTGGTCACCTGCTCGTACGACGACCGGGATGCGGTAGCGGCCCGGCTGGCCAGCGCGGTCTCGCCGCGGGTACTGCGGGCACCGGCCCGGCTGGATCCGATCCGGCGCCAGCTCGACGAGTACTTCGCCGGCCGGCGGACCGGATTCACCGGACCGGTCGACCTCCGGCTGGCCAGCGACTTCGGCCGGCAGGTGCTCGGCCTGCTCGGCACCATCGGGTACGGCCACACCACGACCTACGGCGCGCTGGCCACGGCACTCGGCCGGCCAACCGCGGCCCGTGCGGTCGGTCACGCCCTCGGTGCCAACCCGGTCTGCGTGATCGTGCCCTGCCACCGGGTGGTCGGTGCGGACGGCCGGCTCACCGGGTATGCCGGCGGGGTCGCGGCCAAGCGCACCCTGCTCGAACTCGAGCGCGCCTAACGCTCCACCGGATCCACCGGCACCCGGGCGACCAGCACGCCCACCAAGACGGTCAGCGCGGCCGCGGCCTTCCTGACCGCGGCCGACGCGCCGATCCAGGACGGTGGAGTGAAGTTGGTCGCCTCCCGAATGTCGATGACCAGCTGGTCGGCACCGGCCACCGTGCTCGGGTTGAACAGCTCGTAGGTCAGGAAGCCGGCCGCCCACGGCACCAGCAGCTCCCAGCGCATCCGGCTGGCCCGGCCGAGCTCCCAGCGACCCCGGCTGACCACGAAGTAGTCCGTGATCATCACCGCGAACAGCGGGATGAAGAACGCCCCGATCAGATAGAGGAAGTTCTGGTAGGCGTCCAGGTCGATGACGAACGCGAGCCCGGTGGCGATCGCGCCGATCAACCCGGCCAGGATCCGCCGGTCGAGGTTGGCCAGCATGTTCTGCGCCGACATGGTGGTGGAGTAGATATTCGCGAACGCCTCGTCTACCTCGTCGACCAGCAAGATGACCAGCGCGACCGCGCCGGCCGGCAACGCGAGCAGGGCCACGGTCGGGTCGTCAGCGAAGCCCTCGATCGCGAAGAACGCGAAGATGCCGAGCCCGACGAAGGCCAGCGCGGCCGCGCCGTAGCCGAGGGCGGCGCCGGCGAACGCGGCCCGGCCGGAGCGCGAGTGCCGGCTGTAGTCGCCGGCCAGCGGGGCGAACGAGATCATGATGGCGATAACGGTGTCCACCGCCAGCCAGAACCCGGCCCACGAACCCTCGTCGGTGCCGACCAGCGGCCGGCGCAAGACCTGCCAGTACAGGTAGATCGATGCCGCGATCACCACCCAGACCGCGTACTTGCGTAGCGTGCGCACCGAGCCGAGTGGCCGGATCGCCATCAGGGTGGCGAACACACCGGCCAGCACGACGTAAAGCGGCTTGAGCGACTGGGTGGTGACGGCCGCGGCGGCGGTGGCGATCACCACGATCTCCACTGTGGCCCAGCCGATGTTCTGCAGGATGTTGAGCGAGGCCGGAAGGTAGGACCCGCGCAGCCCGAACAGCCCGCGCATGTTCGCCATCGCGGGCGCTCCGGTGTGGGCGGCCGGAACCGCGGAGGCACCAAGCACCAGGCCGCCCAGCACCACCCCGACGACCAGCGCGGTCAGCGCGGCGGCCAGGGTGAGCTGGCCGGACAGCGTGCCGACCACGTAGACCGCGGTGATCGGTCCGAACAGGCTGATGCCGAGGTTGCCCCAGAGTGCAAGCTGGTCGGTGAACGTAAGCGGCTTGGGCGGGGTGAAGTCGAGGACGAGTGGCGCCTCGACCGGAGTGGAACGGGTAGGACGATCAACCGTCGCCGTCATGGCGAGCTCCCTACGCCGGCATTACCCGGTCAGGTTCAGGCGGTCGGCGGCGCAATGAGCCGCCCTCTCAGCCCGGTGGCCCGAGCTCCCGCGATTTGGATCTTCTTCGCTGTTTGCCAGGATAGCGGCATACCTGTCAACCGACCGAGGAGCCAGCGTGACCGAACTGACCTGTCCGAAGTGCCAGGGCTCGATGCGTCGCTACGAACGCAGCGGGATCGACGTCGACCAGTGCTCGGACTGTCGCGGAATCTTCCTCGACCGGGGCGAGCTCGAACGTCTGGTGGACGCGGAGAACGCCTGGGCCGGACGGAATCAGCAGGCGCCGGACAACCCTCAGCCGCAGCGCAACCCTGACCCGGACTACGAGCGGCGCTACTAGGACCGGGACTACGAGCGGCGCGACTACGGGCAGCGGGATTCGGGGCGTCAGCAGGGCAAGCCGTACAAGAAGCGCCGCAGCTTCCTCGAGGAGCTGTTCGACTAGGGAGCACCCTGACGCCGGTCTCGGGATCTCTACTGCTGTCTAGCTCCATGTCTAGACAGCAGTAGAACGCCCGAGAAACACAGCTCAGGCCGAACGCGCCACCCGCTCGCCGGCCGGATCCCCGCCTGCTCCGCTCCTCGACCGCGCCCCCACGGCCGTCGGCACCTCGTCAGCCGGCTGGTTGCGAGTCGCCCAGGCTTGCAAGCGCTCCAGCAGCACCGCCTCGAACCGCGCAATCTCCCGCCACATCGCGGTGTGGTCGCCGGACTCGAACACTGCCGGGTCGAGGCCATCGTCAGCCAGCCAGTCCACCACCTCTGGCATTGCCCACCTCCGATTCGAACAAGTGTTCGAACTCTACCGGCGCTCGCCGACAATCGCGAGTGGCTCTGTGCAACTGTGCACGCTTGCACCGGCGCGGTGGTTCGTGCCACAGCGCATGCTTTGCCATTTGTTGACGTTCGGGTGTGGGTTTGGTGGCGAGAGTGAGTCAGATGGGCTGACTCCGGAGGAAATGCCCGAAGTGCGGCACGGTGAACGCGATCGAGCCACGCTCCGCCGCATACACCAAGCCCTTCTTGATCAGGGTGTCCCTGGCCGGGGACAGCGACGAAGGGCGCCGCTTGAGCACCTCAGCCACCTGCGCGGTCGGCACCGGGCCGTCACCGAGGCTCGCCATCGCCTGCATGTACTCCCGCTCGGCCGGGGTGGCGCGCTCATAGCGGGAGCCGAAGAACCCGACCGCGAGCTCGGCCTCGGCGTGTGGGGCGGCCAGTTTCACGTCCTGGGCACCGATCGGGCTGGCCGCGGCCAGATCCCAGGTGACCTTGCCGTAGGCCTGGACGAAGTAGGGGTAGCCGCCGGCCGCGGCATACAGCTCCTCGAGCGCACCGGCCTCAAACATGACGCCCTCGCGGGCCGCCGGCGCGGTCAGAGCCAGATCGGCCGAGGTCCGATCCAGCCGGTCGATGCGCAGGTAATGGAAGAGCCGCTCCGAGTAGCTCTTGCACGACGACAGCAGCGACGGCAGGTGCGGTAGTCCCGCGCCGACCACGATCAGCGGCAGGCCGAGCTGGGAGAGCTCATGGCAGGCCGCGCACAGCGCGGACAGGTCGGTCGGCCCGATGTCCTGCATCTCGTCCACGAACAGCGCCAGCCCGACGCCGAGGTCGGCGGCCACCTGGGCGGCATCCACGAACAGTTCGGTGAGGTCGATCTCGATGTCACCGCTGTCGGCCCGGCCGCGGCTGGCCGGCACGTCGATGGCCGGCTGCCACCGGGTGCCCGACTTGCCGGCGGTCGCGTCCCGCTGGCCGAATGCCTTGAGCACCCCGAGGAACGCCTCGATGTGCGCCGGGTCCCGATGCCGCGGGGCTAGCTCGCGCACCGCCATGTGCACCGCCGCGGCCACCGGCCGCCGGATCGACTGGTCGGGCCTGGCCTCGATCTTTCCGCTGCCCCAGAGCCGGGTCATCGCCTGCGAGCGCATCGTGTTGAGCAGCACGGTCTTGCCCACTCCACGCAGCCCGGTGAGCACCAGCGAACGCTCCGGCCTGGACTTCGCGACCCGTTCCAGCACGACATCGAACTGGGACAGCTCGCGGTCACGCCCCGCCAGCTCCGGCGGTCGCTGGCCGGCACCGGGGGCATACGGATTCCGGATCGGGTCCACGATCTTCGACTGTATGCCCCCGTATTGGCCGCGCCCTAGATTCAGCTAGAAACCGCTAGCCGCGTGTCGTGGCTACGACGGTGGCTACGACGGTCCAGTCCGGTGCACCGCGCTGAAGCCGACGTCGATTCCCGACCCATGACGGGGATTCCCGACGTCTCCAAACAGCAGGGCCCTGGGAGCCACCGGACACGCGGGGACCGCCAGGAGGCCGGCGTCAGGGCCGCAGGCCGGGCTCCACCGCAGGCTCGCGGCTACGTTGCAGCCGGGGAAGCCGCAGCCGCTGCTCAGCAACCGCGATCCCAAGCACTACGATCGCGCCACCGGCGAAGTGGTACCAGGCCACTCGCTCGCCCAGTGCGATCACCCCGAGCGCCACCGCGACCAGCGGGATCAGGTAGGTGACCGTCGAGGCGCGGGTCGCACCGACGTTGCCGAGCAGCGCGAAGAAGACCAGATAGGCCACCGCGGTGCCGAAGACACCGAGTGCGCCCACGCTGAGCATGACCGGAACGGTCAGATGCACCGGCTGCCACCCGATCACCACCGTCATGATCGTGCTCCACAGGGCGGCGCCGGCCGACATGCCGAACGCCGCGGACAGCGGACTGATGCCGTAGGCAGGCAGGTGCCGGCGGTTGTAGATCAACGAGACTCCGTACGCAGCCCCGGCGGTCAGGCAGGCCAGCTGTCCGATCAGGTTCCCGCCGCCCAGCCCCTGCCACGGTGCCAGCACGGTAAGCACGCCGACGAAGCCGAGCACCAGACCGCCGAGCCGGGCCGGGGTGAGCCGCTCCTCGGTGAGCACGAGTAGGGCGAGCAACATCGTCCACAGCGGGGTTGTCGCGTTGTAGATGCCAGCCAGGCCGGACGAGACACCGTTGTCCTCTGCCCAGACGAACAGAAAGAACGGCACCGCGGTTCCGATTCCGCCGAGCAGGATCAGGTGCCCCCAGAGCCGGATCTGCCGCGGCATCCGGACTCCGCGGATGCGCAGCACGAACCACAGCACGGCCGCGCCCAGGATGGTGCGGATCAGCACGATCTGGATGTCCGACAGGCCCTCGAGCGCGACCTTCATGAACAGGAAGCTGGAGCCCCAGATGAGCGCTACGGCCAGCAGCCGGGCCAGGTCGGCACGGCTCATTGGGGCGTTCACGTCATGAGTGTATGGCTGATAGCTCCTGACGGACACCCCGTCCTGGAGCAGTTGCCTAGATCACCGTGGCCGGCTGGCCGGTGTCGCTGACCATCGGCCGGCCGGTCGCCGCCCACGCGGCCATTCCGCCATCCAGGTTCACCGCGTCGTAGCCCTGCTGGACCAGGTAGGCCGCGACCTGGGCCGAGCGCGCGCCGACCCGGCACACGCACACCACCCGACCCTGCCGGGGCACCTCGTCCAGCCGGGCGATCACCTCACCGATCGGCACATGGTGCGCGCCGGCGACATGGCCCGCGGCCCACTCATCGGCCTCACGGACGTCGAGCAGGTACGCATCGTCAGCGATCTCGGCGGGCTGGACGGTCGGCACTGGGGAGAACATGCGGCCCATTCTGCCCGGCTAACGCAGCAGCTTGGACAGCCGCCGGTCGGCCAGCACCTGGCCGCCGGTCTGGCAGGTCGGGCAGTACTGCAGGGCCGAGTCGGCGAACGAGACCTCGCGCACGGTGTCGCCGCAGACCGGGCAGGGCTGGCCGGCTCGCCCGTGCACCCGCAGGCCGATCTTCTTCTCCGCCTTGAGATCGCCGGCGGCGAGCCCTCTCGACCGTTCGATCGCATCGGTCAAGGTGTCCACGATCGCGGCATGCAGCCGCTCCCGCTCCGGCGCGGTCAGGTTGGAGGCCGGCTTGAACGGGGACAGCTTGGCCACATGCAGGACCTCGTCGGAGTACGCGTTCCCGATCCCGGCGATCACGGACTGGTCTCGCAGCACGCCCTTGACCTGGGCTCGTCCGGCCTCGTCGAGCAGCCGGCCGAGTGCCTCCACGGTGAACTCGGGCTCGAGCGGATCCGGGCCGAGCCGGGCAATGCCCGGCACCTCGGCCGGATCGCGCACGCAGTAGACCGCGAGCCGCTTGCGGGTGCCGGCCTCGGTGAGGTCGAAGCCGCTCCCGTCGTCGAGGTGGACCCGCAGCGCCAGCGGCCCGCTGCCCGGCCGGGGCGGTGCGGTGGGCTGGGAGTCCCGCCAGCGCAGCCAACCGGCCCGGGCCAGATGGATCACCAGATGCAGGCCGTCGCAGTCGAGGTCGAGGAACTTGCCGTGCCGGCCGACCGAGGTCAGGGTCAGGCCGCCCAGCGCGGTCAACGGCGGATCGTAGGTCTTGAGCACGCTGATCGCGGCGACGTCCACTCTGGCCACCGCGTGACCAACCGCACGCTCGGTAAGGAACTCGGCGAGCGCGGCTACTTCCGGCAGTTCAGGCACAAGCCCAAGTGTGCCCACACCTGGCCCTGCGTGTCAGACTGGCGGCGTGTCGGGTGTTCGGTGGCTCAGTGCTCAGGAGCAGCGGCATTGGCGCGCGTACCTGGAGGTCACCGCCCGGTTGTTCGACAAGGTCAACCGCGAGCTGCAGCAGACCCACAACCTGTCGCTGGCCGACTACGAGGTGCTCGTCCGGCTGTCCGAGGCACCGGATCGGCGGCTGCGGATGACCTCCCTGGCCGAGCACACCTACTCCTCCAAGAGCCGGCTCTCACACGCCGTGGCCCGGCTGGAACGGACCGGCCTGGTCCGGCGGGTGAACTGCCCGACCGACAAGCGCGGCTGGTTTGCCGAGCTCACCGCCGAGGGCCTGGCGACGCTGGAACGAGCGGCTCCCGACCATGTCGAGACCGTCCGAGCGCACCTGCTTGACGTGCTCACCCGGGCCGAGTTCAGCGCGGTCGGTACGGCCATGATCAAGCTCCGCGATCACCTGCGGTCCGGATCCGAGGAATCCGACCTGGACTGCCCCGCGGCCAGCTAGCCCGATTCAGCAGCCGTTCAGCAACGGCTCAGCAGCGGTTCAGCAACGCTCGACGATCGTCGCGATCCCCATCCCGCCGCCGGCGCACAGGGTCACCAGGCCGTAGCGAAGCTCGCGCCGCTTCAGCTCATCGAGCGCGGTGGCCAACAGCATCGCGCCGGTCGCGCCGAGCGGATGGCCCATCGCGATCGCGCCACCGTTGACGTTGACCCGCTCCGGCGGGATCGCGAGCTCGCGCTGGTACCACAGCGGGACCGCGGCGAACGCCTCGTTGATCTCGACCAGGTCCATGTCGGCCATGCGGAGCCCAGCCTGGTCGAGCGCCCGCCGGGTGGCCCCGGCCGGACCGGTCAGCATGATCGTGGAGTCGACGCCGTGCAGCGCCGCGGCCACGATCCGGGCCCGGGGTCGCAGCCCGTAGCGCCGTCCGGCCAGCTCGCTGCCGACCAGGACCAGGGCCGCACCGTCCACGATGCCCGACGAGTTGCCGGCCGTGTGCAGGTGGTTGACCCGGTCCAGCTCGGGATTGCGGCGCAGGGCCACCGCGTCGAATCCAGCCTGAGCGCCGAGCTCGGCGAACGCGGCCGGCAGCCTGGCCAGCCCGGCCTGCGTACTGTCGGCCCTGATGTGCTCGTCGTGGTCGAGTAGCGGCTCACCCGGGTGGTCCGCGTCCGCTGGGCTGCGAACCGGGACCACCGACCCGGCGAACCGCCCGTCGGCCCAGGCCTTGGCGGCTTTGGTATGGGAACCGGCGGCGTACCGGTCGAGGTCCTCCCGGTCGAACAGCTCGATCGTGGCCAGCAGGTCGGCGCTGATCCCTTGCGGTACGAAGCCGGCTGCGGTGCTGATCTCCGGATCCAGGGCCCAGGCTCCACCGTCGCTGCCCATCGGCACCCGCGACATCGACTCGACGCCGCCGGCCAGCACCAGCTCAGCCCAACCGGATCGGACCCGCGCGGCCGCCAGGTTGACCGCTTCCAGGCCGGACGCGCAGAACCGGTTGACCTGGACCCCGGTCACCGAGTGCGGCAGCCCGGCCACCAGCGCAACCGTCCTGGCGATGTCCATGCCCTCATCTCCGACCGCGGTGACCACACCGAGCACGAGATCGTCGATCGCGGCCGGGTCCAGGTCGGGCTGGCGCCGGCGCAGCTCGTCGATCAACCCGACCACCAGGTGCACCGGCTTCACCCCGGCCAGCGCGCCGGTGCGCTTGCCGCGGCCGCGCGGGGTCCGGATCGCTTCGTAGACGAACGCCTCGGTCACCATGTCAGTGTGCACCCGTGATCACGGGTGTTGGAGTGCGCCGGAAGCCAGCACCTCCGGCGGCAGCGTTACATCCCAGTCGGCGAGCACCGCGTCGGCGGCGGGTGCGGCCGGCGGCGGGACCGGCGTGGCCGGTACGGTCACCGAGAACCGCGGGGCCGGGGCCGGCTGGGGCACGCCGTCCACGGTGACGAACGTGGCACGTTCGGCCAGCTGCGGATGCTGCGGCGCCTCGGTCAGACCGAGCACCGGGCTGACGCACGCGTCGGTCCCGGCGAACACGGTCATCCAGTCCTGCTGGGTGCGGCTGCGGAACACGGCCGCGAACGTCTCACTGAGCACCGGCCAGCCGCCCTGGTCGTACTGCGCGGGCAGATCCTCGCCGACCCCGAGCAAGCTGATGAACTGCCGGTAGAACTGCGGCTCGAGGGCGCCGACCGCAAGGTAGCGGCCATCGGCGGTCTCGTAGACCGCATAGAACGGTGCGCCACCGTCCAGCAGGTTGACCCCTCGGTCATCACGCCAGATCCCGGCGGCCAGCAGACCGTAGAGCGCGGTAGACAGATGCGCGATCCCGTCCACGATGGCCGCATCCACCACCTGCCCGGTCCCGGTCCGGCCGGCGTGCTGCAGCGCGGCGAGCACGCCGACCACGAGGTAGAGCGCACCGCCACCGAAGTCACCAATCAGGTTCAGCGGGATCTGCGGTGGCCCGGAAGCCGGGCCGATCGCGTGCAGCACTCCGGACAGCGCCAGGTAGTCCACGTCGTGCCCGGCAGTCCCGGCCAGTGGCCCGGTCTGGCCCCACCCGGTCATCCGGCCGTAGACCAATCGAGGGTTGCGGTTCAGGCACGGTTGCGCTCCTACCCCGAGCCGTTCGGCCACGCCGGGGCGGAAGCCCTCGATCAGGATGTCGGCTCGCTCCACCAGCGCGAGCACGGCGGCCGCCCCGTGCTCGTGCTTGAGGTCGATCACGAGCGTGCGCTTGCCGCGGGCCAGCAGGTCGAGCCGTGGGTCGGTGACCCACAGCGGGGCATCGCCCGGGCGATCGACCCGGACCACATCGGCGCCCAGATCGGCCAGCAGCATGCCGGCGAACGGTGCCGGACCGAGCCCGGCCAGCTCGACCACCCGGATCCCGGCAAGTGGGCCTGCCATGCCTCGGTAGTGTCCCACCCACGTGCCCGGCTCGACCCCCGGCCCCTGGCCAAGGCCGGCAGGCGCAGAACGGATCTAGCGGGACTTCAGCGCGGCCAGCCTGGCTTCGACCTCGGCATCGTCACCGACATCGTCGAGACTGTCGAACTGGGCATCCAGCGAGGACGCGGCCAGCTCCTGCTGCCCGCGGACCCGGGCCTCCTCCCGGCGAACCTTCTGCTCGAACCGGTTGACCTCGCTGGTCGGATCCATCACGTCGACGCTCTTGAGCGAGTCGTGCACCTGGGCCTGAGCCTTGGCCATCCGGCCGCGGGCGGTCAGTTCGTCGCGCTTGGTCCGCAGGTCGTCGAGCTTGTCCTTCATCTTCTCCAGCCCCGACTTCAGCTGGTCGACGAGCTGGGTCTGCTGCTCGATGGCCGGGCTGAACAGTTCGACCTGCTGCTCGAAGCCGAGCTGCTTCTTCAGCGCCACCCGGGCCAGACTGTCGAACTTGTCCGCCTCAGCGGCCTGCCCCGCGGTGCGCAACTGGTCGGCCTTCCCGCTGGCGGCGACCGCCTTGCCTCCCCATTCCTTGGCGGCCGCGGTCGCCTCGGCCGAGTCCTCCTGGACCATCCGTAGGTTGCCGATGGTCTGGACCACCGCGTCCTCGGCCTCGGCGATGTTGTTCGTGTAATCCCTGATCATCTGGTCGAGCATGCGCTCCGGATCTTCGGCCGAATCGATCATCGCGTTGATGTTGGCTCGGGCCAGCTGACCGATCCGACCCAGAATCGACTGCTGCGACATCTGCTTGTCCTCCTCGTATCTGGATGCGAGCACTGCGGGAACCGTTGATCTGCGCCGATCGGTGCGATGGCGTAAGAACCGACCACCACCTCCGTGCCGCGCCCGGGTACCGCGCCCGCCGAAGCTTCCCGGGGTCATCGCCCCGCCGCCGCGGCGACCGCCGTACGTCCCGCCACCACCGCCGAACATCGAGTCGATCAGGATTCCGCCGAGCACCAGCCCGCCCATGCCACCCATGCCGCCGCCCCGGCCGAGCCCGCCCGGCGTCACCACGATCCCGCCGCTCGGCGACGACCACTGGTTGACATCGGACTGCGCGTACTGGTTGGCCTGCTCGGCCAACGCGTGCGCCTGCTGGGCGTGGTTGAGCGCGGCAGAGGCATCGGTGTCGGTGAGGCCGACCGCCTGGCCGAGATGGCGCTTCGCCTCGGCCAACCGGGTCCGCGCCTCGCTGCCGACCGCGCCTCGCCTGGTCGTGATGAAGTCGGACACCGCGTCGATCTCGGCCCGAGCGGCCAGGATCGTCTGGTCCAGTGCGGCCCGGGCCCGGTCGTCGCGGGCCTGCGTGTCCCGCACCTCGACCAGGGCGCGATCCAGCGCCGCGTCGGCCTCCTCGAGCCGGCGCAGCGTACCGAGCGGATCGGTGAGCCCGGCGTCGATGTCCCGGCGGACCGAGGCAATCGCCTGCTCGGCCACCGCGATCTCGTCGCTCAGCTCCGCGGCGTGCCGCGAGCCGTTCGCCCGCAGGCTGTGCGCCGCGTCCAGGTCCGCCGCCGCGTCGGTCAGCGCCGCCGCGATCTTGTCCTTGGCCTCGGCCAGATCGGCGGCCATCCGGTCGATGGCATCCAGCAACGTGGTGGCCTGGCCGACCGCGTCCTCCCCCGCTCTGGCCGCCATCGCGGCCTCACCCCGGTTGTCGGCGGCCAGCGCCGCGTTTCCCTTGGCCACCGCGTCCCGGGCCGCCGCGATCCGCTGCTGGGCCTGGTCGATGTTGCCGTTGACCGGGGAGAGTGCGCCGGTCGAGTAGCGGGCGGTGAGCTCACCCATCGTTGCGGTCACCGCCGGCAGCCGGATCCCCAGCGCGTCGACCTGCCCGCCAAGCTTGGTCAGGATCTCGGGTGCGTGCTCGCGCAGCGCGCGGAGCTGGTCGAACGCCTCGGTCTGCACGTCCAGGGTCTGGTTGGCGGTCTCGCAATGCTGGATGATCTTGCTGAGCATCTCCCGGCGGACCGGTTCGGTCTCCGGATGACTGTCGTCAAGCTGCTGGCGGAGCTTGAACGCCTCCTGCACCTGCATCCGTGCGGTGTCCAGCGCCGCGTTGAACGGCTCGATCACGTCGTCGCCGAACTCGGCCTGGGCGAAGCCGAGCTCCTGCTCGCTGGTCTTGATCGCGTCGTCGGTCTCGATCAGCAGGCTACTGGCTCGCTTGCTCAGCTCGGGGGTGGGCAGCGCCGCGGCGTCGTCGGCGTCCACCGGGTAGCCGCGCCCGCCCGGCCCGACCGTGCCACGCCGGCGCATCGACCGGTAGAGCAGGTAGCCGCCGGCTCCGGCGCCGCCGAGCAGCAGGACCGGCCCGACCCAGCCGGTGCCGCCACCGTTGCGACCGGTCGCGCTGCTGCCGATGTCCGGCGGTCCGGGGATGATCGTGGGAGTGACCACCGGTTGCCCGGTCAGCGTCGCAACCGTGCCGTTCGCAGCGCCGACCGCCGCTCCGGCCCAGTCGTTGCGCTGCAACGCCGGCTCGATGGCCACCGACGAGATCTGGTTGAGCTGGGCCTGGGAAAGCCCCTCGGTGTCACCGGAGAAGTGATAGTTGCGCTGCCTCGTAGCCACCGCCAGCAGCAGGTCGTTGATGCCGAGACCGTTGATCAACGCGGTCTCGTCGGCCCACTGCTGGGCCGACCGGTCACCGAAGTCGGGCACGTACGCGACGAACAGCTGGGTCTGGCCCTGCTGCTGCAACCGATCAAGCGCGGCTTGCACCTCGCCGGTCCGGGAGCCGAGCACTCCTGACTTGTCGGTGATCTGACCCTGCAACCGGATCGGGTCGTCGGCTGGCGCCAAACCGCTGCCGAATGCCAGCGCCACACCACCGCTGAGCGTCAGCCAACCGGCCAGCAAGCTGCCCGCGACGACGCTCTGCAGCCGGCCGAGGCCCATGGCACCCCTCTCGCAGTCCGGTGGGTTCCTGATCGCACTCTAGGAACGGCGCCGGGAGATCCGCGTGTGGCGAACGGGCGACTACGGCCCTGCCGAGCACGGGTGAACCCGGGCCGGTCAAGCCCGGTTCACCGGACTAG
>JAKEEW010000617.1 GCA_022616375.1 Sporichthyaceae bacterium | reverse complement strand
CTCCGGGTGGATCGGCTCGACCGGCTTGCGGCCGTTCTTGCGGTCGGCGTAGTCGTTGTGCGCGTTGGCGCCCATCGGGCCCGGCCGGTAGAGCGCGAGGACCGCGGAGATGTCCTCGAAGCTGTCCGGCTGCATCGAGCGCAGCAGCGCGCGCATCGGCCCGCCGTCAAGCTGGAACACCCCGAGCGTGTCACCGCGAGCGAGCAGCTCGTAGGCCTTCTTGTCGTCCAGGCCGAGCTGCTCGAGCACCAGCCGGTCGCCGTAGTTGCGCTCGATGTTCTCCAGGCAGTCGTCGAGCACGGTGAGGTTGCGCAGGCCGAGGAAGTCCATCTTCAGCAGTCCGAGCGCCTCGCACGCACCCATGTCGAGCTGGGTGATGATCGCGCCGTCCTGCTCGCGGCGGATCACCGGGATGATGTCGAGCAGCGGATCGCGGGACAGGATCACACCGGCCGCGTGCACCCCCCACTGCCGCTTGAGCCCCTCCAGCCCGCGCGCGGTGTCCACGACCCGCTTGACGTCGGCGTCGGACTCGTAGAGCGACCGGAACTCGCCGGCCTCGCCGAAGCGCGGGTGCTGCGGATCGAAGATGCCGGACAGCGGCACGTCCTTGCCCATCACCGCGGGCGGCATCGCCTTGGTGATCCGGTCGCCGACCGCGAACGGGTAGCCGAGCACCCGGGCGGCGTCCTTGACCGCGGCCTTGGCCTTGATGGTGGAGTAGGTGATGATCTGCGCGACCCGCTCCTCGCCGTACTTCTCGGTGGCGTAGCGGATCATGTCGCCGCGGCGGCGCTCGTCGAAGTCGATGTCGATGTCGGGCATCGACACCCGCTCGGGGTTGAGGAACCGCTCGAACAGCAGACCGTGTTCGAGCGGGTCGAGCTCGGTGATGCCCAGCGCATATGCGATCACCGCTCCGGCTGCCGAACCGCGGCCGGGACCCACCCGGATCCCGTTCTCCTTCGCGTATCTGACCAGGTCGGCGACCACGAGGAAATAGCCCGGATAACCCATCTGCGAGATGACCGAGACCTCGTAGTCGGCCTGCTTGCGATGCGCCTCGGACACGCCGGCCGGGAACCGCCGGGCCAGCCCGGCATCCACCTGCTTGGCCAGCCACGACTCCTCGGTCTCCGCGACCGGCACGGTGAACCGCGGCATGAGGTTGCGGAACTCGAAGGCCGAGCTGTAGTCCTCGATCTGGCCGGCAACCAGCAGTGTGCTGTCACAGGCCTCCGGCAGCTCACGCCACAGCTCACGCATCTCGGCCGGCGACTTCAGGTGATAGCCGGTGCCGTCGAACTTGAACCGGCTGGGGTCGGCCAGGGTGGACCCGGACTGCACGCACAGCAGCACCTCGTGCGCCTGCGCGTCTGCGGCGTGGGTGTAGTGCAGGTCGTTGGTGGCCAGCACCGGCAGGTCGAGCTCCTTGCGCAACCGCATCAGGTCGTCGTAGTAGCGCCGCTCCACCGCGGCGCCATGATCCATCACCTCGACGTAGAAGCTGTCCCGGCCGAAGATGTCGGTGAGCTCGGCCGCGGCCTGCCGGGCCGCGTCGTACTGCCCGAGCCGCAGCCGGGTCGCCACCTCGCCGCCGGCGCACCCGGTGGTCGCGATCAGCCCGCGCGAGTGGGAGGCCAGCAGCTCGCGGTCCAGCCGGGGCTTGTAGTACTGGCCCTCGAGGCTGCCCAGCGAGGACAGCCGGAACAGATTGTGCAGGCCCTCGATGTCTCTGGCCAGCAACGTCATGTGCACATAGGCGCCGTTGCCGGACACGTCGTCCTCGCCGCCGTCGCCCCAGACCACCCGCCGCTTGTCGAACCGGCTACCGGGCGCGACATACGCCTCCATGCCGATGATCGGCTTGATCCCGGTCGCTTTCGCCCGCTTGTAGAAGTCGTAGGCACCGAACACGTTGCCGTGATCGGTCATCGCCAGCGCCGGCATCCCAAGCCGGGTCGCCTCGCTGAACAGGTCCGCAACCCGCGCCGCGCCATCGAGCATCGAATACTCGGTATGGACGTGCAGGTGGACGAACGACTGTGTCGGGGACGACGGGGCCACGCTCGGGACGCCTCCTCTAACCCGGGTGCGATCGCAGCCTAGTCCGCGAATCCGACGGTTTCGCGGTGACCCGCTGGCGGGTTGCGGATCGGTGCCACGTTCCGCTCGCGCCAGGCGCTAAGTGATCAATCCGGGCGGTCCCAGCGGGACCGGTGCACCACCTCGTCCACCGGTTTGCGGCCG
This sequence comes from Sporichthyaceae bacterium, assembly GCA_022616375.1. Lineage (GTDB taxonomy): Bacteria > Actinomycetota > Actinomycetes > JAKEEW01 > JAKEEW01 > JAKEEW01. The sequence goes on along the minus strand of JAKEEW010000617.1, from coordinate 9,975 downwards.
CGCTTGAGCGACGGCGACCTGACGTCCGGGGCCGGATATCCGATCGAGATCGCGCCGACCGGGGTGAACGCGCTCGGCACGCCGAACGCGTTGCGGTAGCTCGCCGTGCATTCCGGTGGGATGCCGAAGAAACACCCGGCGAGCCCGGCATCGACCGCGCTGAGCAGCATGAGCAGGCTGGCCATGCCGGCGTCGATGTGCCAGTACGGCACCGGCCAACGAGCCTCGTCGCGATCGGTCCAGCCCTTGTCCGGCTCGGCGTAGCGGTCCAGATAAGCGTCCCGGTTGGAATGCGCGACCACGATCAACGGAGCCCGCCGCATACCGTCGAGCCAGCTGCTGCCGGCCGCCTCCGGCGGTGTGGTGACCTGCCAGAACAGCTCCCGGTCCGCGGCGTCCTCGAGGACCAGGAAGCCCCAACCCTGGGAGAACCCGGCCGACGGTGCCCGGATCGCGTGCTCGAGCAACCGGCTCACCAGCTCTGCCGGCACCGCACGGGTCGGGTCGTAGTTGCGCACCATCCGGCGGCGCCGGATCACCTCGGTGAACTCCATCGCTGCGCGCTGCGGCCTCAGCGCAGTCCGGCCAGGAACGCCTCGACCCGCTGCCAGGTCAGCTCGGCCGAGTCGGCGTCGTAGTCGGGCAGGCCGGGGTCGGTGTAGAGGTGGCCGCCGCCGGCATACCAGAACACTTCGGGCGAACCGCCGCGCTCGGCTACCTGCTTGGTCCACTGCGCGATCTCGTCTTCGGACGCGAACTCGTCGTGCGCGGCGACGTGCAGCTGGATCGGAAAGCCGAACCGGTCGCCAGCCTCCACGTCGGACGCTCCGTGCAACAGCACGAGCCCGGCGGTCGACGGATCGGACCCGGCGAGCAGCTGTGCCACCGCCGCACCCATGGAGAACCCGCCGAGGATCGCACCGGATTCGAGCGCGAGTGCGGCCAGGTCGGCCTTGGCCCGTTCGATCAGGGTGGGCACGCCGATGTCGGCACGGAGCTGGCGGCCGGCCGCTACCGTGTCGGCCACCCGGCCGCGGTAGAGGTCCGGGGTATGGACCCGGACCCCGACCCGGCGGATACGCTCAGCCGCGGCACCGACGGCAGGCCGCAGGCCGTACCCGGAATGGAAGAGCACGAGATCGGTCATGGCGCAGTTCTACTCCACGGCACCGACAGGATCGGCCGCGCCCCGGCCCGGAACCCGGACATGATCGACCAGGGGTCGGTGCAGGCGGCCGCGGCTCGGATCGCCGGCCGGGTCAGGCGCACCCCGGTGATCGAGCTACCGCCGGCGGACGCGCCGGGTGGCGCCCGGGTCTGGTTCAAGCTCGAGCACCTGCAGCACACCGGCTCGTTCAAGGCCCGCGGTGCGTACAACCGGATCCTGGCCGCCGCCGAGCGCGGCGAGCTTCCCGAGGTCGGGGTGGTCGCGGCCTCCGGCGGCAACGCCGGGCTGGCCTTCGCCCACGCCGCCCGCACGGTCGGCACCCCGGCCGAGGTCTACCTGCCGGAAACGACGCCCGCGGTCAAGGTGGCCAGGCTGCGCTCGCTCGGGGCGACCGTGGTGCAGACCGGTCGGGAGTACGCCGACGCATACACGGCCGCGATCGAACGAGTGGCGACCAGTGGCGCACTGTTTTGCCACCCCTACGACCAGCCCGAGGTCTGCGCCGGCCAGGGCACGCTTGCGCTCGAGCTGGTCGAGCAGATCGGTCCGGTCGACACGGTGGTGGTCGCGGTGGGTGGTGGTGGGCTGATGGCCGGGGTGGCAACCGCGCTCTCCGGTACCACACGCGTGATTGGCGTCGAGCCGGACACCGCGCCGACCTTGCACGCCGCGCTGGCCGCCGGCAAACCGGTCGATGTCGAGGTCGGCGGGGTGGCCGCGGACTCGCTGGGCGCGCGCCGGCTCGGTGACATCGGGTTCGAAGTGGCGGGCGCGACCGGCGTGCGGTCGGTGCTGGTCGGCGACGCCGACCTGATCGCGGCCCGGCGGGAGCTCTGGGACCGCTACCGGCTGGTGGTCGAGCTGGGCGCCGCGGCCGCTCCGGCCGCGCTGGCGACCGGTGCTTACCGGCCAGAGCCGGATGAGCGGGTCGCGGTCGTGCTGTGCGGTGCGAACACCGATCCGGCCGCGCTGGCTAACTCCTCCGCCGCCGGCCAAGACTCGGCGGCCAGCACCGCCGCCGGCTAGGACTCGGCGACCAGCAGGTCAAGCGCGTGCCGCAGATCGGGCGGGTAGTCGCTGCTGAACTCCACCCAGGCACCGGTGTCTGGGTGGTCGAAGCCGAGCCGCACCGCGTGCAGCCACTGCCGGTCCAGCCCGAGCCGGCGGGCCAGCACCGGATCGGCGCCGTAGGTGAGATCGCCCACGCACGGATGCCGCAGCGCTGCCATGTGTACCCGGATCTGGTGGGTGCGGCCGGTCTCCAGCGTGACGTCGAGCAGGGTGGCGGCCCGGAATGCCTCGATCGTGTCGTAGTGCGTCACCGACTCCTTGCCGCTAGCCACGACCGCCCACTTGTAGTCCAGCGTCGGGTGCCGGTCGATCGGGGCATCTACGGTGCCGCGCAGCGGATCCGGATGACCCTGCACGAGCGCGTGGTAGCGCTTGTCCACCCGGCGGTCCCGGAACGCCTGCTTGAGCACCGAGTATGCGCGTTCCGACTTGGCCACCACCATCAGCCCCGAGGTGCCGACGTCGAGCCGATGGACCACGCCTTGCCGCTCGGCCGCGCCCGAGGTCGAGATCCGGTAACCGGCCGCGGCAAGCCCACCGACGACCGTACCCCCGGTCCAGCCCGGGCTCGGATGGGCGGCGATACCGACCGGCTTGTCCACCACCACGACATGATCGTCGTCGTACACCACCCGCAGGCCCTCGACCGGCTCCGGCCGGATCCCGACCGGCTGGGCCGGTGGCGGCAGCTCAAGCTCGAGCCAGGCCCCGGCCTTGACCCGCTCCGACTTGGCCGGCTCCCGGCCGTCCAGCCGGACCTGACCGGATTCGACCAGCTCGGCCGCCTTGGTCCTGGAGAAGCCGAGCATCCGGGCCAGCGCGGCATCCAGCCGCTCGCCGTCCAACCCGTCGGGTACCGGTAGGGAGCGATGCTCGGTCACGGGCGCCAGCGTACGGCGGACTCGGCGGCGGTCAGGCCGGCCGGCCCGGCTCGGTGGGCTCACCGGCCGGATCTACGGCCAGCACGGCGTCGGACGCATCCGGGGCGACGGCGTCGGCCGGCTCGGCCGGGCGACCCTCCATCGGCACACCCAAGATCGACAACAGCACCATCAGGCAGCCGGCGGACACGATCGCGGAGTCGGCCACATTGAAGATCGGCCAGTTCGGCAGTTCGAGGAAGTCCACCACGTGCCCGCGCAGCACACCGGGCGAGCGGAAGATCCGGTCAGTGAGGTTGCCGAGCGCACCGCCGAGCAGCATGCCGAGCGCGATCGCCCACGGCAGGCTGTACAGCCGGGAGGCGGTCCTGATGATCACGGCGACGACCACCACTGCGATCAGGGTGAACAGCACGGTCATGCCGACCCCGATCGAGAATGCCGCGCCCGGGTTGCGGGTGACCCGCAGCGTGAGCAGACCGCCGAGCAGCTCGATCGGGGCGCGGTCGGACAGGGTCGCGACTACAACGATCTTGCTAATGACGTCGATCACATAGATGGCCGCGGCCACGGCGGCGAGCACACCGATCCGGCGTGCCGGCCCCGTGGCCGGGCCAAGCTGGGGACTGGCGTCGCTCAGCGACGCTCCTGGCGAACTTTGCATGACATGCATAGCGTCGCACGAGGGAACGCCTGCAGTCGCGCCTTGCCGATCGGATTGCCACACGACTCACAGATCCCGTAGGTGCCGACGTCCAGCCGGGCCAGCGCACGCTCGTTCTGCAGCAGCATCTCCCGGTAGTTGTCGGCCAGCGACATCTCGTGCTCGCGTGCGAAGGTCTTGCTCCCCGCATCGGCCTGATCATCTCCGGCACCGTCACCGGAATCCCGGAGCAGGTCGGCAAGATCGAGCTCGGTCTCGGCGATCTCCGCCTTCAGCCGGGCCGCCTCCTCCTCCAGCTCGTAGCGCACCTCTTCCCGCTCGGTCTCGGTCCAGGGAGTCTCGCCTTCCCTGACCGGGATCGTGCCCAGCGGCACCACCGGTGCGGTCGTCGTGCCGGCCGCGGCGACCACCGGAGCCGTCGCCCTGCTGCCCACCGTCTTGGCGGCCGACTTGCGCGCGGCCGACTTGGTCGCCGGAGCCTTCGCGGCGGTCTTCTTCGCGACCGGCGCGGTACGGGCTACCGCTCGGTTCGAGCTCGTCTTCGCAGCGGGGGAAGTGGAGCGCGATGCCGTCGTGGCCTCGGCGGCGGTGGTCTGCGGGGCGCTCTTGTTCACTGCGGTCTTCCTTCGCGTCGTGTCCTTCGTGGATACCGGTCGCGTCGACGTGCGCGCGGTACTACTAGGGACGGTTCGGGATGCTCGCTTCGTTCCTGTCACCGTCGACTTGCGGGCAGCGGTAGCGGTGTCCTTGGCATTCGCCTTGGTCGCCGCGCGTCGCGCCGTGCTCTTCGCCGGGCCGGGTGAACCGCTCTTGCCGCCGGTGCGTCCAGCCGTGGTGGACGTCCTCGTCCCCCCACGTCGTGGCGTTGCACCCGGTGGCATGAGCTGCGTCCCTTCACCCGAAGTAAGATCACGTACGCGTACGGTGGCCGAAGAATAGGGCCGTCTGTGTAGCCCTTCAACGTGCCGCGCCGTGTCGTTGTGCCCGGATCGATACCCCCACCTCTAGGGGCCCGAAACCCGGATACCCCCGATCGCCTGCGGTCACCCACATGGCGGATCTTCACGTGGAGCATGCGCGGCGATCGGCCCGCTCGGCGACTTCTCGCCAATCGGGGATCAACGTCTGTTATCCCGCCCGGATTCCCGGATTGCTGCGGATTGCCAAGCACCGCCGCAGCCCCGGATTTTCCCTTGATCGCCGTTTTCATGATCTCCTTCGACCTTCACCTGCGGCGACACCGCTAAGGATCATGAAAACGGCGATCATGGACCAGGATCGGCGAGCAGGAGAGCCGCCAGCCGGTCGGCCAGTGCGGCCGGATCGCCCTCGATCTCGATGATCTTGTCGCGGCTGGTGGGCCCGGAGACCAGCCGGACCGCGCGCGGCCGGACCTCGAACGCGGCCGCGACCGCGAGCAGCGCCGCTTCGGTGGCTCGGCCGTCCACGGCCGGCGCGGATACCGCAACGACCAGAGCACCGTCTCCGTAGGATCCGCCGACCCAGGTCCGGGCCGCACCCGGTCGCACTCGGATCCGCACCCGCATGCCGGCCATTCTCCCGCCGGGTGCATGCCGCAGCTTTCTCGGCCCACAGCTTTCTCGGCCCACAGCTATCGGGCGACAGCTTTATCGGGCGACACCGCAGCGGCGCGCCCCGTACACTGGCGGCAACGTCAGCAAGGCGTCGATGGGGACGAGTACCCACGTCAGCAGCCAGCAGCGAGCCGGAGACGGTGCGAGCCCGGCAAGGCAGCGCAACATGGCGAAGATCACCCCGGAGCCGCCGGAAGAACGGTTCGGTCCAGGAAGCGACCGCGACCAAGTAGACCCGGCCGCCGGCGGGCCAAGGAAGCGGGCGCGCACCCGAGGAGCGCGCCAAGGAGGGTGGTACCGCGGGGCTTGACCGCCTCGTCCCTCCGTCGAACGGATCCGTGTCGGACCCCGACGGAGGTGGCCGCGATGTACCGCCTGGTACCCGCCCAGGTAGATCTGCCCGCGCTCGAGCACGAGGTGCTCGCGTTCTGGCGCGACCAGGCCATCTTCCAGCGCTCGATCGACCAGTCCGCGGACCGCCCGCTGTGGGTGTTCTACGAGGGGCCGCCGACCGCGAACGGCATGCCGGGCACCCATCACGTGGAGGCGCGCGTATTCAAGGACGTTTTCCCGCGCTACCGGACCATGAAGGGCTACCACGTGCCGCGCAAGGGCGGGTGGGACTGCCACGGGTTGCCGGTCGAGCTCGCGGTGGAGAAGGAGCTCGGCTTCTCCGGCAAGGGCGACATCGAGGCATACGGCGTGGCCGAGTTCAACGCGAGGTGCCGTGAGTCGGTGCTGCGGCACGTCGACGCGTTCGCTCAGATGACCGAGCGGATGGGCTTCTGGGTGGACATGTCCGAGCCGTACCGCACCATGGACACGCCCTACGTGGAAAGCGTCTGGTGGTCGCTGAAGGTCATCTTCGACAAGGGCCTGCTGGTCGAGGACCACCGGATCACTCCGTATTGCCCGCGCTGCGGCACCGGGCTGTCCGACCACGAGCTGGCCCAGGGCTACGAGACCGTAGTCGACCCGTCGGTGTACGTCCGGTTCCCGCTCACCTCGGGCCCGTACGCCGACAAGGCCAGCCTGCTGATCTGGACCACCACCCCGTGGACGCTGGTGTCGAACACCGCGGTTGCCGTGCATCCCGACGTCACCTACATCGTCGCCACCGACGGCACCGAGACCGTCGTGGTGGCCGAGCCGCTGTTCGACCAGGTTCTCGGGGACGGTTGGACCGAGGTGGCCAGGCTCGGCGGCCGCGAGCTCGAACACTGGCGCTATCAGCGTCCGTTCGAGCTGGTCGCGTTCCCGGAAGGGTCGGACGCGAACATCGTCGTGCTTGGTGAGTACGTCACCACCGACGACGGCACCGGCCTGGTCCATCAGGCCCCCGCGTTCGGCGAAGAAGACCTGAAGGTATGCCGGGCCTACGGGCTGCCGGTGGTCAACCCGGTGCGGCCGGACGGCACGTTCGAGCCCGACCTGGCACTGGTGGGCGGGCAGTTCTTCAAGAAGGCGGACGAGGCGCTGGTGCGCGACCTCGAGCGACGCGGCCTGATGTTCCGCCATCTCGAGTACGAGCACGCCTACCCGCACTGCTGGCGCTGCCACACCCCACTGCTCTACTACGCGGTCCCCTCCTGGTACATCCGCACCACCGCCGTCAAGGACGCGCTGCTTGCCGAGAACGAGCAGACGAACTGGTATCCGGAGACCATCAAGTGGGGCCGGTACGGCGACTGGCTGCACAACAACGTGGACTGGGCGCTGTCCAGGACCCGCTACTGGGGCACCCCGTTGCCGATCTGGCGCTGCCCGGACGGTCACCTGACCTGCGTCGGCTCGCTGGCCGAGCTGTCCGAGCTGACCGGGTCGGACCAGAGCCAGCTCGATCCGCACCGGCCGTACGTGGACGCGGTCACGTTCCTGTGCCCGAGGTGCAAGCTTGATGGCGCTGCCGCGCCGGGTGACTCGACCGCGACCCGGGTGCCCGAGGTGATCGACGCCTGGTACGACTCGGGCGCGATGCCGTTCGCCCAGTTCGGCTACCCCTACCAGGGCACCGAGGAGTTCGAGAAGCAGTACCCGGCCCAGTTCATCTGCGAGGCGCTGGACCAGACCAGGGGCTGGTTCTACACGCTGATGGCGGTCGGCACGCTGGTGTTCGAGAAGAGCTCGTACGAGAACGTGCTGTGCCTGGGCATCATCCAGGCCGAAGACGGCCGCCGGATGAGCAAGCACCTGGGCAACATCCTCGAGCCGATCCCGCTGATGGAGCGGCACGGTGCGGACGCGCTGCGCTGGTTCATGCTGGCCAGCGGCTCGCCGTGGCAGGCGCGCCGGGTTGGTCACACGATCCTGCAGGAGATCGTGCGCAAGGTGCTGCTCACCTACTGGAACACGGTCGCGTTCCACACCCTGTACGCGCGCGCGGCCGGCTGGACCCCGGATGAGTCGCCGGCTCCGCCGGTGGCGCAGCGACCGTTGCTCGACCGGTGGGTGCTGTTCGAGCTGAACCAGCTCGTGGTCGCGGTGGATGCGGCGCTTGACCGGTACGACCCGACGCTGGCCGGCCGGCTGCTGTCCCAGTTCGTCGACGACCTGTCCAACTGGTACGTCCGCCGGTCCAGGCGGCGGTTCTGGTCCGGTGACCCGGCCGCGCTGGCCACGCTGCACACCAGCCTGGAGACACTGACCCGGCTGCTCGCCCCGCTGGTGCCGTTCATCAGCGAGCGGGTCTGGCAGGACCTGGTCCGCCCGGTCACTCCGGACGCGCCGGAGTCGGTGCACCTGGCCAGCTGGCCGCAGGCCGATCCGGCGCTGGCCGATCCGAAACTGTCCGAGCAGATGGCGCTGGTCCGCCGACTGATCGAGCTGGGGCGGGCGGCCCGGGCCACCGCCGCGGTGCGCACCAGGCAGCCGCTCGGCCAGGCGCTGGTCGGTGCCGCCGGGTTCGCCGAGCTGCCGGCCGAGCTGCGCGCTCAGATCGCCGATGAGCTCAACGTGGTCTCGGTCGCCGCACTCGGCGAGATGGGCTCGGATCTGGTCGACTACTCGGTCAAGGCGAACTTCCGGGCACTCGGGAAGCGGTTCGGTTCGGGCACCCAGCCGGTCGCCGCCGCGATCGCCGCGGCCGACCCGGCCACGGTCGCCGCCGACCTGCGGGCGCACGGTGCCACCACGGTGACGGTCAACGGCGACCCGGTCTCGGTCGGCGCGGACGAGGTCGTGGTCACCGAGTCGCCGCGGGCGGGCTGGGCGGTGGAGTCCGGGAGCGGTGAGACGGTCGCACTCGACCTGCACGTCACGCCCGAGCTGCGCCGCGCCGGTGTGGCCCGCGAGGTGGTCCGGCTGGTCCAGGACGCGCGCAAGACCGCCGGCCTGGACATCACCGACCGGATCGAGCTGACCTGGTCGGCCGCCGACACCGCGACCGGCCAGGACACCGCCGCGGCAGTCCGCGAGCACGCCGAGCTGATCGGTGCCGAAGTGCTCGCGATCTCGATGGCCGAGGCCGGGCCGGCACCGGATGCGCATGCCGACGGCAGCGCCGAGCTCGGGCTCAGCTTCGCGCTGCGCCGGGCCGAGTCGCGGTAGCCGGCCGGTGTCCCCACCGCAGCCGGAGCCACCCGCACTCGAGGCGGTCAGCTCGGCCGGCATCCCGTACCGGGTGATCCGGCACGGCCCGGTGCGCAGCCTGGCCGAGGCCGCGGTGGCTCGTGGCGTCACGCCCGCGGACGTGGTGAAGACGCTGGTGGTGCGCCGTGGCGACGACGACTACGTGTTCGTGCTGGTGCCCGGGGACCGGGCCATCTCCTGGCCGAAGCTGCGCGGGTTGCTCGGGGTCAGCCGGTTGTCGATGCCGGACGCGGAGCTGGCCAAGCAGGCCACCGGATACGAGCGGGGCACCATCACGCCGTTCGGTTCGGTCACCGCGTGGCCGGTGATCGCCGATGAACGGCTGCTTGGCCGGGACATCACGCTGGGCGGTGGTGCGCACGGAGTCGCGATCGCGGTCGCGGCCGACCAGGTGCTGCGCGTGTTCGGCGCACGGGTCGCTGATGTGACCGAGCCGGAGGGTGGGTAGCGCGTCGCGCACAGAGGCGGGTAGCCCGGCACGCCCCGTCCCGTCCGGGTTCCTGCCCGGATGGCTTCCGGCCCGGACCATAGTTGTCCGCTTCTACGGTGATTCCCGTTCGCCCACGGGCATTCCCGTCGTCGCGCGCGTATACCCGTAGAACTCTGCGACACCACGTCTGCCGAGGCTCGCCGCACCGTGAGGCGGCCACCGGCTGTGCATGAACCGGTGGAGAAACACGTGGAAAACCGCCTGTCGTTGGGGGTAACCGCAGGCATTCTGTGGACATCTCTGTGACTTCTAAAGAATCTTGAAATTGTGTCCCAAGACCCCTTGTGCAGTGCCCGAAAGCAGGGCTAGAAATCTCTCACGTCACCAGCGATGGCGACCCTGGCAAGGGAGGTAACTCCCGAGCACGCAGGCACCGGGCGACCGGCAGCCGCGAGGGCCGCCAACCACCGGTGGTGGCGGGCTCCACCGGTATCGCGGCTCGAGCGATCGGGACGCACGGCTGGCGGAGTCCGAGGGGCCTCCTCCGTCTCATACACGGGCGAGGCCCCTCCCTTTAT
>JAKEEW010000616.1 GCA_022616375.1 Sporichthyaceae bacterium | reverse complement strand
GCTCTTAGCCGCGCAGGGCTATGTCGAGTCCGGATTCAATCCGAACGCGGTGTCCCCGGCCGGCGCGCAGGGAATCGCGCAGTTCATGCCGGGCACCTACCAGACCTGGGGTGCCGACGCGGACGGTGACGGGGTCAACTCACCGTTCGACCCGCCGGACGGGATCATGGCGCAGGGCCGGCTCATGTGCCATCTGCTCAATCTCTCGTTAGCCGCGGACTATCCGGGTGACCCGGTGCAGCTGGCCTTGGCCGGTTACAACGCGGGCTGGGGCGCGGTCCAGGCGCACCGCGGCATCCCGCCGTACGAGGAGACGCGGAACTATGTCCGGCGGGTCTTCGATCTCGCGGTCGCCTGGATCTCCAGCGCGGCGCGGCCGCCGAGCGGAGCACTCCCCCCACCGCCCCGACCCGGTCCCGACGGCAGCGGCTGCACCGAGCCCGATCCGACCGGCGGCCGGTGCCTCACCCCGACCACCGCGTGGGCCTACGCACAGATCCGGACCGCGTTCGGCGACGTATGGCGCAGCATCGGCTGCCAGCAGTCGCGCGCCAACGGAGGCGAGCACCCGCTCGGTCGCGCATGCGACTACGCCCCGGGCGCGATCGGGGTCATGCCCAACCAGGCGCAGCTCACGCTCGGCTGGACGCTGGCCGATTGGCTACGCGCGCACGCCGGCCCGCTCGGCGTGCAGTACATCATCTGGGCCGGCCGGATCTGGAGCGTGAACAACCCGGCCGACGTCGGCGGGTGGGGTCGACCGTTCGACGGCGGGCTGTGCGGCAACCCGCACACGGTGACCTGCGGGCACCACGACCACGTCCACGTGAGCTTCCTGCGCTGAGTGCTGGCCCGCGCGAGCCGTCACATACCTGCACTCACCGGAGCGGTTGTTTCGAGAACATACGTGGATCTCCGATCGACTGCGGGGATCCCCGTACAGCACCGATGATCCCCGTACATTCTCGAAACGAAGACCCGGCGCCGGGCGCCCACGCGCCTACCCCGCGGTGAGCGCCTGCCAGCGGGCGGTCAGGTCGGCCAGCGACGGCTCGGTGAGCCAACCGTGTGCCCGCAGCCGGGCCATCCCACCGTCCGGGAACACGTCGAGCCGCAGATCCGTCGCGACTCGCTCGCCCTCGACCACGAACCGGTGCCGGGTGTCGGCCAGCAGACCGGTCCGCGGCAGCAGGTCGAACCACGCCCCCGGATCGGCCGGATCCGCGCCGCGGGACGCGTCGAATCCGAGCACCGAAGCGGCCCCCGGAGCGTTGCCCTTGAAATGCGTGGTGTCCAACTCGAGCAGCCGCACCACGCCGGCACCGGCCAGGCGGACCGCTACCCAGTCGTTGCCGTCGTCGCGCCGCCGTGCGGTCTCCCACCCGTCACCCATCACTCGGGCGAACCCGGGGGCGATCAGGTTGTTCGGCGAGGCGTAGTGCATGTTGCTGCATCCGGTGACTACGGCGCCGTTCTCCAGCGCGGCCAGATCGACGGACAGCCCGGCCCACAGCCGCGGATCGGGCACCACCTCACCGTGCACCCGTAGCCGGGCCACGCCGCCATCCGGATAGATCGACAGCCGGACGTGGGTGACCCTGGCCGGCACGTCGACCGGGAACTGGTTGGTGCCGTCGCCGTACAGCGCGGTCCGCGGCACCAGCGGAACCCAACGCGCGGCGAGCGCCTCGTCGACCGACGGGTAGCCCTCGATCGCGGCGCCCTCGACCGAGGCGTACGGCGGGAAGTTACCGGTGAAGAACGAGGTGTCCACCACCACACCGCGCACGATCCCGGGCAGGCCGAGCCGCACGATCGCCCAGTCGTGGCCGCCGGTCCGGCGCCGGCGGGTCTCCCAACCGTCGTAGATCTGGCCCTTGTGGCCAAACGTCGACGGGTTGAACACGGCAGGACCGGGGGTGACGAGGTTCTCCTTCTCGGCGAAAAACTCGTCGTTCGCGGCGATCACGCTGCCGCCGTGCGACCGCAACGCGAGGTCGGGCAGCGCCAAGAAGTCCGAGCCGTTCATGCCTCACCTCGCCGCAGTAGCCGGCCCCGTGGAGCTGCCGCCGCAGCATCCACCAGCTCGCCGCGCAGCCAGGTAGCCCGGACTACCCCGGCCAGCGCACGGCCAGCGTAGGGGGTGACCGGGTTGCGGTGGTGCAAGGTGCCGGCATCGACCACGTACGCCGCGTCCGGAGCGAAGACCGCGAAATCTGCGTCGTACCCGAGCGCGATCCGGCCCTTGCGGGCCAACCCGGCCAGCTCCGCCGGCCGCTGCGCCATCCAGCGCACCACGTCGACGAGCTCGAAGCCGCGCCGGCGCGCCTCGGTCCAGACCGCGGACAGGCCGAGCTGCAGCGAGGAGATCCCGCCCCAGGCGACACCGAAGTCTCCGATGTCGAACCGCTTCAGCTCGGGCACGCACGGCGAGTGGTCAGAGACCACGCAGTCGATAACGCCCTCGGCCAGCCCGCGCCACAACAGCTCGCGGTTGTCCGCCTCCCGGATCGGCGGGCAGCACTTGTACTGGGTGGCGCCGTCCGGGATCTCCTCGGCGCACAAGGTGAGGTAGTGCGGGCAGGTCTCCACCGTGATCCGCACCCCGTCCCGTCGGGCCGAGGCGATCATCGGCAGGGCGTCCGAGGAGGACAAGTGCAGGATGTGCACTCGCGCGCCGGTCCACCGGGCCAGCTCGATGACCTGGGCGATCGCGGTGTTCTCCGCGCCGCGCGGGCGGGAGGCGAGGAAGTCGCGATACCGCTCGCCGTGGCAGCTCGGCGCGTGGTCGATCGCGGTCGAGTCCTCGGCGTGAACGATCATGAGCGCGTCGAAGCTGACCAGCTCGCGAAGTGCCTGCTCGAGCTCGGCGGGCTGCAGATGCGGGAACTCGTCCACCCCGGAGTGCAGCAGGAAGCACTTGAAGCCGAACACGCCGGCATCGTGCAAACCCCGCAACGCCGGCCGGTTGCCCGGCACCGCACCGCCCCAGAACCCGACGTCGATCGCGCACTGACTCTCGGCCACCTTGCGCTTCACCTCGAGCGCGGCCACGTCCACGGTGGGCGGGATGCTGTTCAGCGGCATGTCCACGATCGTGGTAACCCCACCGGCGGCCGCAGCGCGGGTCGCGGTCGCGAAGCCCTCCCACTCGGTCCGGCCGGGCTCGTTGACGTGCACGTGGGTGTCGACCAGGCCGGGGAGCAGCACCACGTCGTCGTCCAGCTCGACCGTGCGTGCGGCCGGCAGGTCGGTCTGGAACGGCACGATCGCGGAGATCCGGCCGTCGGCCACCCCGATCCGCCGCGCCACCGTCCCGGCCGCGGTCACCACCCGGGGAGCGCTGATGACCAGATCAAGCTCGGTCACGCTGCACCTTCATCCGGCCCGATGAACCGAACCGCACATCGCGGACCGGCCGCCGCCGTCAGCCTCCCGTCCGCGGTCAGCAGCGCGCAATCCAGCGCCTCGGCCAACGCAACGTAGGTCGCGTCGTATGCGGTCAAGTTGTCCCGCAGCTGCCAGATCCGCGGGATCAAACCGAGGTGGGCGTAGCGGGTCATGGCCAGGTCGTCGTAGTCCGCCATCGCGTGTTCGGCGCGGGCGGCGGTCAGCACCTTGCCCCGGACCAGCCCGCGCAACCCGGATACCACCTCAACGTCTAGCAGGTAGGGCGCGTGGAGGTCTCCATCGGCCTCGAGAATCTCGCGCGCCAGTGCTCCACTAGCCCCCTCATCCACCAAGGCGGGGATCAGCACGGAGGCGTCCGGGACGATCAATGCACGCCACCAAGCCGGTTGCCACGTTCCTCACGGAGCGCCTCGACGGCCTCCTCGAAGCTCACTCGACCGCCGCGCCCCCGCGCCCGGTTAAAAACCTCCCGCAGCGGTGGCCTGGCGACTACCCGTCTCAGCTCGTCCAGAACGAAATCGGACAGCGACTTCCCCTCGGCGGCCGCCCTGGCGCGCAGCGCCTCATGAACGTCATCAGGCACATTCCGGACTTGCAGCATCTTGGCCATGTCCCCACGGTACCATGTGCATAACATGCCTAAACATGTGGCACACATGTGAGACGACCCTTGCAGGAGCGCGCAAACGCACAAACGACGAGAGCCGCTAGTTACCAGGACCTCGGGACGGTCCCGCGCTCTGCCGGAGGACAGCGAGCTCGGTCGCGTCCAGGCCGGCCAGGTTGCGCAGCTCGACCTCGTCCACGGCCCCGCAGTCCAGCCCGCGAGCCAGCACGTCGGCCAGGGCCCGAGCGGTGGCCGGCTCGTCCAGCACGCCGCCGGCTACCTTGTCCAGGTAGGCCCGCAGCCGCGCGGCCGCGGCCGGCAGCGCCTCGCGGTAGAAGCCGTAGGTCGCCGCGAACCGGGTCGGCAACTGCACCGGGTGCAGATCCCAGCCTTGGTAGAACGCCCGCTCCAGCGATCGTCTCACCAGCCGGGCATGCAGCCGCCAGGCGTCCCGGATCGCGGCCACCGAACCGACCGGAAGGATGTTGGTCGACCCGTCCGACAGCCGCACTCCGGTGCCGGCCGCCGCGATCTGCATGAGCGCCTTCGCCTGATCGGCGGCCGGGTGCTCCATACTCTGGAAGCCGGCCGCCACCCCGACCGCGGCGCTGTAGTCGTAGGTGCCGTAGTGCAGCCCGACGCAACGCCCGGCCGACGCGTGCACCAGCTGGGCCACGGTGACCAGACCCGCCGCGCCGAGCACCGACTGCGGCGTCTCGATCTGTAGCTCGAACCGCAACCGTCCGGCCGGCAACCCGTGCGCGGTCTCCAGCCGCTGGCAGATCTCCACCAGCGCGGCGACCTGCTCGACCGCCATCACCTTCGGGAACGTGACCACGAATCCGTCCGGCAGCGGCGCGTCGGCCAGCAGCGCGGCGAGGAAGAGGTCGAGCGTGCGCACCCCGCGCCGGCGGGTGGCCGCTTCCAGGCTCTTCACCCGCAATCCGACGAACGGTGGCAGCGCGCGCTCGGACCGGGCCGCGGCGAGCGCGGCGGCGGCCCGGACCGCGGCGGTGTCCTCCTCGTCGTCCGGCCTTGGTCCGTAGCCGTCCTCGAAGTCGATCCGCAGGTCCTCGATCGGCTCGGCCGCCAGCTTCATCGTCACCCGGTCGTACACCGCCGCGGCCACCGTCGGCTCGAGCCCGGTTACCTCGGCCAGCGCGGCCGGATCCGGTGCGTGCGCGGCCAGCGCGGCTAGCGCGGTCGCTCCCCACTCCGGCGCGGTCTCGGAGTGGAACCGATCCGCGGGCAGATACACGGTGTGCACCGGCTGCCGGGTGCCCGGATCTCCGGGGTAGAGCCGGGCCAGTGCGGCATCCACCGGCGCCAGCCGGTCGTCGAGTGCGGCCAGGTCGGCCGGGCCGAGCCGGGTCTGGTACCCCATCGAAGGCACCGGCCGATCAGTCGATCAGGTCGAGCGCCGGCACGGTGAGGAAGTCGGCGAAATCGTCCGCCAGGGCGACCCGTTCGAACAGCTCGCGCGCCTCCTTGAACCGGCCGGCTTCGAACGCCTCCGCACCGAGCTCGACCCGGATCCCGGCCAGCTCCTCCTCCACGATTCGCCGCACCAGCTCAGCGGTCACCGGCTCACCGGTGTCGGCGAGGGTGACCTCGTTGTGCACCCACTGCCAGATCTGCGACCGGGAGATCTCGGCGGTGGCCGCGTCCTCCATCAGGTTGTGGATCGCGGCCGCGCCATTGCCGCGCAACCAAGCCTCGATGTAGCGCAGCCCCACATCCACGTTCAGCCGCAACCCGGCCTCGGTGACCGCGCCGCCGGTGGCGGCGATGTCGAGCAGATCCGCGGCGCTGACCGCCACCTCGGGCCGCAGCCGGTCGAGCTGGTTAGGCCGATCCCCGAGAACGCGGTCGAAGACCTCCACACAGATCGGGACGAGATCGGGGTGGGCCACCCAGGATCCGTCGAAGCCGTCGGCGGCCTCGCGCTCCTTGTCCTGGCGCACCTTCTCCAGGGCGCGCTCGTTCACCTCGGGATCGCGCCGGCTCGGGATGAACGCGGCCATCCCGCCCATCGCGAACGCGCCGCGACGGTGACAGGTCGTGACCAGCAGCTCGGTGTATGCCCGCATGAACGGCGCGGTCATGGTCACCGCGGCCCGGTCCGGCAGGACGAACTCAGGCCCGGCGTCCCGGAAGTTCTTGATGATGCTGAACAGGTAGTCCCAGCGCCCCGCGTTCAGCCCGGATGCGTGGTCGCGCAGCTCGTAGAGGATCTCTTCCATCTCGAACGCGGCCGGGATCGTCTCGATCAGCACGGTTGCCCGAACGGACCCGTACGGGATGCCCAGCGCCAGTTGCGCATACCCGAACACGTCGTTCCACAGCCGAGCCTCGTGGTGGCTCTCCATCTTGGGCAGGTAGAAGTACGGCCCGCTGCCGCGCTCGATCAGCTCGGACGCGTTGTGGAAGAAGTGCAGCCCGAAGTCGACCAGGGCGCCGACCGAGGGCTGGCCGTCGACCAGGATGTGCCGCTCGTCCAGGTGCCAGCCGCGCGGCCGGACCACGATCGTGGCCAGCGGAGCGTCGGTCCGCAGCTGGTAGGTCTTGCCTTCCGGCGAGCTGAACGAGATCTGCTCGCGGACCGCGTCCCACAGGTTGACCTGACCCTCGACCACGTTGGCCCAGTGCGGGGTATTCGCGTCCTCCAGATCGGCCAGCCAGACCTTTGCGCCCGAGTTGAGCGCGTTGATGGTCATCTTCCGCTCGGTCGGTCCGGTGATCTCGACCCGGCGGTCGGTCAGGTCGGGTGGCACCGGCGCCACCCGCCAGTCCCCGGCGCGGATCTCGGCGGTGTCGGGCAGGAAGTCCAGCCGGTGGGTCCGCGCAAGCTCGGCGCGCCGCACCGCCCGCTGCGCCAGCAACTCGTCCCGGCGCGACCGGAACTGCCGCTGCAGCTGTGCGACGAAATCCAGTGCCGCCGGGGTGAGGATCTGATCGCCGCGCTCGACCGATGCGCCGGTTACCTCGATGCCGTTCACCTTGCCCACCTCTCCCTGAACCCCGGCCTCGCCCCTTGCCCGGGTCGTTCCGTCGTGAGCAGCCTAGGTCCGGCGAAAGGCAAGCAGCGGGTAGGGGTCGGTGTTGATCCGGGCCCGGTGCGGGTCGGGCAGCTCCCGCAGTGCGGCCACCACCGGCTCGACCTCGGCCTGCCAGGTCTGCTCGTCCACGTCCCACAATGCCGAGTAGGTCCGGTCGTAGATACGCGCGGCCACCTCGGTGGGCACGAGTTCGTACGGCTTACTGGCGACCTCGGCCCGGCCGATCGGTTCGAGGCCGGCGGCGCGGCCGAGCGCGATCACCCCGTCCGGCTCGTCCACGGGCGAGCCGCGCAACCGTTCCGCCATCGCCCGCAGCAGCCGATCGACGTCCACGGACACTTCGGTCGGCCTGGCCAAAATCGCGACGAACACCCCGCCCGGCCGGAGCACCCGAGTGACCTCGGCCAGCACGGCGCCCGGATCGGCGACCACGTGCAGGACCCAGACGAGATACGCGGCGGCCATCGAACCGGACGCGATCGGAAGTCGGTGCGCGTCCGCGACCGCCACCCGCGGGCCGATCCGGTCCACCGCCCTGGCCAGCATGGCCGGCGACAGGTCGACCCCGACGATGTCGTGCCCGTTGCGGTGCAGCGTCGCCGCCACCGCGCCGGTGCCCACCCCCACCTCGAGGATCGGGCCACCGTCGGGCAGCCAGGGCTCGATCCCGGCCGCAAACGCGGCGCCGCGCTCCTCGCCGCCGCGAGTTACGTCGTAGCGGTCGGCAATGCGCTCGAACGACAGCGAGCGGGCGCGGTCAGCCACGAATCGGCCTTTCGGTAACGTACGGCCGCGTAGCGGTCCAGGCGGCCGAATAGAGGATGAGTCGGGAGCCAACATTTATCCATATGAGCAGACCGACGGCCAGCGCGAAGCTGGTGTAGACCGGGTTCCCTGACACCCGGGCGAGCAGGAACGTGGCCAGCGCCCGCAACGCCTCGAAGCCGAGCGCGCCGACCAGCGCCCCGCGCCACAGCTGCAGCGGGGTCCGCCCGGCCCCGGACAGCCGCCAGAACATCGCCAGCAGCACGGCCATGTAGGTGCCGATGGTGACCAGCTCGAGGCCGATCCGCAGCAGCAGGCCGTTCGGGCTCCAGATGCTGGCCAGTCCGGACAGCGCGATCGAGATCAGCAGCACCAGCCCGATCAGCACCAGCGTGCTCAGGTCGTGCAGTTTGCCGACGACGAGGTTGTGACCCTTGTCCTGTTTGTTCCACATCTCGCGGAGCGCCTCGCGCAGCGCGCTGAGCCAGCCCAGCCCGGTCCACAGCAGGATGGGCAGGCTGATCAGACCGACCCTGGTACTGGCCGCCTCGATGTCCTGGATCCGGATCTCGGTGGTGTCCGCGGTCCCGACGATGCCGGGGAACGCGTCCCGGAGGATGTCCTCTACCCCGGTCCGAGCGTCCGGCATGAACCGGACCATCAAG
Organism: Sporichthyaceae bacterium; assembly: GCA_022616375.1. Lineage (GTDB taxonomy): Bacteria > Actinomycetota > Actinomycetes > JAKEEW01 > JAKEEW01 > JAKEEW01. Next base: position 11,741 of record JAKEEW010000616.1, on the reverse strand, counting down.
CCGACCACCGCGAACGCGATCGCCAGCAACGGAAAGAAGGACAGGAAGCCGTAGTAGGTGACGGCCGCCGCGTGCCGGTCACCGCGCTGGTCGTGGTAGCGGCGGTAGGCCCTAGCCAGGTGGTCGAACCTCGGCGAAACCGCGCGCACGGAGCGGACCCGGCGTTCGAGCGCCTTCATGGTCGACTCGACCCGTTGGGTGATCCAGCTCCACATCGCCTGATCTTTACCCGATCCCTGGCCAGCCAAGTCGGCCCGAACGGGCACTCTCCACGCCGATCATTACCGGCGATCTGCGCAATTGATCACCCAGTTTGCGTACTTTGTCTGCGCAGATTGCCGGTAATGATCGGCAGATCGGGCCGGCCCGCCAGCGGTTCAGCCGAACTGGTACTCGCGCTGCGGGCGCCACACTCCGTCGGAACCGTGCTCGTACAGGCTGAACCCGCGCACCTCGAACTCGACGTGGTAACCGGACAGCGCGCCGAAGGCCCGGTCGAGCACCTCGTCGGGCAGGTCGTGCGCGATCGTGACGTGCGGGTGGTACGGGAACCGCAACTCCCGGTTCAGCGGTCCGGTCCGGATCCGCAGCTCCAGCCGCTGGCAGTCGGCGATGCCGAGCGCGACCTGGACGAACACGACCGGGGAGATCGGCCGGAAGGTACCGGTGCCGCGCAGCACTATCGGGAACCGGTGCTCCCCGGCGGCCGCTTCGCGCAGATGATCGTCGATCTTGGGCACGTCGTCCTCGGCCACCCGGGTCGGCGGCAGCAACGTGATGTGGGCCGGGATGGCGTGCGCGGTGGGATCGCCGAGCTGCTCCCGCCAGGCCTGGAGCTGGGCTCCGTAGGGGGCCGGGACGGCGATCGCTACGCCAATGTTGCGAGTACTCATAGCGGCTGGTCGTGGTCGCGCGGCGGCTCAGTGCTTCGCCGGCAGGAAGCCGACCCGGTCGTACACGGTGGCCAGCGTCTCGGCGGCCACCACCCGCGCCTTCTCAGCGCCGGCGGCCAGGATCGCGTCCAGCCCCTCCTGGTCGGCGAGGTAGCCGTGGGTGCGCTCCCGGAACGGGGTGACGAAGTCCACCACCAGCTCGGCGAGATCCTTCTTCAGGTCGCCGTAGCCCAGGCCCAGGTAGTCCGCCTCGATCTCGGCGATGCTACGGCCGGACAGCGCGGAGTAGATCGTCAACAGGTTGGACAGCCCGGGCTTGCGCTCCTCGTCGAACCTGATCTCCCGCTCGGTGTCGGTGACCGCGCCCTTGATCTTCTTGGCCGAGATCGCCGGATCGTCGAGCAGGTCGAGGATTCCGTTCGGCGCGGAGGTGGACTTGCTCATCTTCGCGGTCGGGTCCTGCAAGTCGAGGATCTTCGCGGTGGCCTCGATGATGTGCGGCTCGGGCAGTGGGAAGGTCACGCCGTAGCGACTGTTGAACCGGCCGGCGAGATCCCGGGTCAGCTCCAGGTGCTGCCGCTGGTCCTCGCCAACCGGCACCCGGTCGGCCCGGTAGATCAGGATGTCGGCGGCTTGCAGGATCGGGTAGGTGAACAGCCCGACCGTGGCGCGGTCCGAGCCCTGCTTACCCGACTTGTCCTTGAACTGGGTCATCCGGCTCGCCTCGCCGAACCCGGTCAGGCAGGACAGCACCCAGGCCAGCTCGGCGTGCTCGGGGACCTGGCTCTGCACGAACAGCGTGCAACGGTCCGGATCGAGCCCCGCCGCGAGCAGCTGGGCCGCGGACAGCCTGGTCCGCTCCCGCAGCAGCGCGGCATCGAACTCCACGGTGATGGCATGCAGGTCGACTACGCAGTAGAACGCGTCGTGGTCCTCCTGCAGCGCTACCCACTGCCGGATCGCACCGAGGTAGTTGCCGAAGTGGAACGAGTCGGCGGTCGGCTGAATACCGGACAGGACACGCGGGCGGGCGGCGGGCATGGTCGGCATTCTCTCAGGTTTCGGCGCCACCGGTGCCGCTGGGATGACCATGCTGCCCGGCCGCCGAACCGACCCGGTTCCCGGGGCTGGCCGGCTCCCCGGCGCGGGCCGGCCGGGTCGGCGCGGACGCCCCGGGCTGGGCCGACGGTGTAGCCGATCCGGCCGACCCCGACGGTGCAGACGACCCGGCCGACCCGGCCGACCCGGCCGACCCGGCCGGAGTAGTCGGAGTGGCCGGTCGAGCCGGTTCGGCCGCAACGGCGTCGTCGGAGTCCGGGCGGGGCGGGGTGACCCGGATCCGGGCGATCCGCCGGCCGTCCATCTCGGTGACCGCAAGCTTGGCCCCGTTGACCTCGACGATGTCCTGGACCTGGGGCAGCCGGCCCAGCGCGGCGACCACGAACCCGGCAACCGTCTCGTAGGGACCCTCGGGCAGCTCGATCCCGGTGGCCTCCTCGAAGTCCTCGCAGTTGAGCAGCCCGTCGACCTCCATGTCACCGCCGCGAAGCCGCTTGGCCGGCGCCGGGGTCTCGACGTCGTACTCGTCGCGGATCTCTCCGACCAGCTCCTCGACCAGGTCCTCCAGCGTCGCGATCCCGGCGGTGCCGCCGTACTCGTCGACCACGATCGCCAGATGGTGACCCTCGCGACGCATCTCCCACAGCGCCGACAGCACCCGCTTGGTCGCGGGCAGCTGCATCACGTCCCTGGCGATATCGCCGACCCGGACCGAGCGGGTCGCGATCTCCGGGTCGAACAGATCGCGGACGTGCACGAAGCCGACCACGTCGTCGTGCGAGTCGTGGAAGACCGGGTAGCGCGAGTGCGGCTTCGCGTTGGCGACCTTCACCGCCTTGAACACCGGGGTGTCCGCGTCCAGGAAGTCCACCTCGGTGCGCGGGATCATGACCTCGCGCAGCTGACGATCGCCGGCCGAGAACACTTCCTTAATCAGCCGGCGCTCGTGCGAGCCAAGGGTCTGATGGCTGTCGACCAGATCACGCAGCTCATCCTGGGAGATCTCCACCCGGCTGGCGCGTGGATCACCGCCGAGTAGCCGCACCACCAGGTCGGTGGAGCGGGAGAGCAGCCAGATCACCGGCCGGGACAGCCGGGACATCGCGTCCAGGAACGGCGCCACCAGCAGCGCGAAGCCCTCGGCCCGCTGCAGCGCCAGCCGTTTGGGCGCCAGTTCGCCGAGCACCAGCGAGAAGTACGAGATCACGATGGTGATCCCGACCAGCGACACCACCGGGGCCACCCGGGACGACAGTCCGCGGTCCTCGAGCCACGGGGTCAGGTCGTCGACCAGGGTCGCGGCGCCGAACGCGGCGGACAGGAAGCCGGCCACGGTGACCCCGACCTGGACCGCGGCCAGGAACCGGTTCGGATCCTGGTGCAGCTCGGCCACCCGGCGGGCCCGCCGCCGGCGCCGCGGCCTGGCGTCCTGGGTCAGCGCGCGGATCTGGCTCTCCCGCAGCGAGACCAGGGCCATTTCAGCCGCGGCGAAGAAGCCGCCGATCAAGATGAACAGCAGGACGAGCAGGATGCTGCCGAGGGTCGAGTTCACTAGGTGCCCCGGACCGGACCGCGCCGCGATCCGGTGGTACTACAAGGATCATCCACAGGATCTAGCCTAGACATATCCGGACCGGTCCAGCGTGGCCCGCCAGGCGGTTTAGCCGCCCATCTCCCGCTGTAGGTTGTCGTCCAGCACCGCGAGGAACTCCTGGGTGGTCAGCCAGGGGGTCTCCGGGCCGATCAGCAGCGCCAGGTCCTTGGTCATCTGACCGGCCTCGACGGTGTTGATGCAGACCGCTTCCAGCGTCTCGGCGAATCCGATCAGCTCCGGGTTGTTGTCCAGCTTGCCTCGGTGGGCCAGCCCCCGGGTCCAGGCGAAGATCGACGCGATCGGGTTGGTCGAGGTCTTCTGCCCGCGCTGGTGCGCCCGGTAGTGCCGGGTCACCGTGCCGTGCGCCGCCTCGGCCTCCACGGTCTGGCCGTCCGGTGTCATCAGCACCGAGGTCATCAGGCCGAGCGAGCCGAACCCCTGCGCCACTGTGTCGGACTGCACGTCACCGTCGTAGTTCTTACAGGCCCACAGGAACCCGCCCTCCCACTTCAACGCCTGGGCGACCATGTCGTCGATGAGCCGGTGCTCGTACTCGAGCCCGGCCACCTTGAAGTCGGCGGCGAACTCGGACTCGAACACCTCGGCGAACAGGTCCTTGAACCGCCCGTCGTAGGCCTTGAGGATGGTGTTCTTGGTGGACAGATAGACCGGGTAGTTGCGGGCCAGGGCGTAACGGAAGCAGGCCCGGGCAAAGTCGCGGATCGAGTCGTCGTAGTTGTACATGCCCATGGCGATCCCGCCGGCCGTGAAGTCGGCGACGGTGAACTCCATCGGCTCGCCGCCGCCATCGGCCGGCTGGTAGGAGATCGTCACCCGGCCCGGCCCCGGCACCACGAAGTCGGTGGCCCGGTACTGGTCGCCATGCGCGTGGCGACCGATCACGATCGGCTTGGTCCAGCTCGGCACCAGCCGCGGCACGTTGGACATGATGATCGGCTCGCGGAAGACCACGCCGCCGAGGATGTTGCGGATGGTCCCGTTCGGGGAGCGGTACATGCGCTTGAGGTCGAACTCCTCGACCCTCGCCTCGTCCGGGGTGATGGTCGCGCACTTGACCCCGACCCCATGCGCCTTGATCGCGTTCGCCGCGTCCACCGTGACCTGGTCGTCGGTGGCGTCCCGGTGCTGGATGGACAGGTCGTAGTAGAGCAGGTTGACGTCCAGGTACGGCAGGATCAGCTGGTCCTTGATGAACGCCCAGATGATCCGGGTCATCTCGTCGCCGTCGAGCTCGACGACCGACCCGGCTACCTTGATCTTATTCACGTAGCGCCTTCCCACGAATCGATCATTACCCGCGGTATGCGCAGATGATCACCCACTTTGGGTGTTTTGTCTGCGCACTTCACCAGTAATGATCCGCGTCCTTCTTCAGAGGGACTGGACGTCGGCTTGCTTGGCCCGGACCGCCTCGGCCGCCCCGAGCAGGCTCGCCCGCTCGGAGTCGGTGAGCGCGGTCTCCACCACCTTGCGCACTCCGGTCCGGCCGATCTCCGCCTCGACCCCCAGGTAAACCCCCGAGATGCCGTATTCGCCATCCACCCAGGCGCACACCGGCAGCACCGCACCGGAGTCCTCGATCACGGCACGGGCCATCCGGGCGGCGGCCGCCGACGGGGCGTAGTAGGCCGACCCGGTCTTGAGCAGCCCGACGATCTCGGCACCGCCGTTGCGGGTGCGCACGACCAGGTCCTCGACCTCGTCCGCGGCCAGCAGATCGGTCAGCGGCTTGCCGTCGACCGTGCAGCGGCTGGGCACCGGGACCATCGTGTCGCCGTGCGAGCCGAGCGTCAGGGTCTGCACCGAGGCGATCGGCACGCCCAGCTTCGCCGCGACGAAGTTGGTGAACCGGGCGGTGTCCAGCATGCCGGCCTGACCCATCACCCGGTGCTTGGGGAACCCGGTGGCCAGCTGGGCGAGCGCGGTCATCTCGTCCAGCGGGTTGGACACCACGATGACCACGGCGCCTGGCGCGTGCTTGGCCACGTTCTCCGAGACCTGGCGGACGATCTTCGCGTTGACCTCGATGAGATCCATCCGGCTCATGCCGGGCTTCCGCGGCAGGCCCGCGGTGATCACGACGATGTCGGAGTCGGCGATCGCCTCGTAGCCTTCGCCGCCCAAGCCGGTAGTGCGCCCATTCACCCGGGTCTCGAAGCCCTCGATCGACCGGGACTGGTTCATGTCCAGGGCCAGCCCCTCGGGCTTGCCGGCCACGATGTCGGTCAGCACGACCTCTTCGAAGATGTCGTACTCGGCCAGCCGCTGTGCGGTCGTCGAGCCGTAGAAACCGGCTCCGACGACGGTGACCTTGCCGTTGCGCGCCATGTGCGGATACTCCAGATGTCTTGATGCCGAGATATCGGGATACGACCTTAGCTCAACCTCCGGCCCGGCCGTGCATGCCCGTGCTCATGAGGGCGGAGGGACGACCAATGCGAGCACCATAAGCCCGCCACCGAGCCCGCCGAGGGCAATCACGTCGAGCAGTCTGCTGCGGACCGCGAGCAACCCGGCCTGCCGGGCCGGCAGGATCAGCCGCAGTCCGGTGGCGAGGAGCACCGAGGCGGCCAGCAGCACCGAACCGCGCCGGAAGTGGTTGGCCGCAACTACCCCGAGCGAGATCAGCACACAGGTCAGCACCAGCGCGATCGGCCACTCCCGCCACCTGCGGTCGACCGGCGCCGGATCCACGATCGATGGCGGCGGCGCCGGAGCTTCCGGGGTGGTCAGGTCGGGTTCGGGAGCGACCTTCCGATGCCGGCCCGCAGGCCGCGGCGGCACCGGCGCATTCGGGTCGGCCGGCTGCCCGGCCCGGCGGCCATGCTGCCCGCCGTACCCCGGATCGGTTGGCTCGGCCACGGACCCGATCAGCGCTCCTCGATCGGCACCCACTTCTGGTCACGCTCACCGATGTACTCGCTGTCCGGCCGGATCAGCCGGTTGTCGAGATGCTGCTCGATGACGTGCGCGGTCCAGCCGCTCATCCGGGAGACGGCGAAGACCGGCGTGAACAGATCGGTGGGGATGCCCAGGTAGTGGTAGACGCTGGCGGCGAAGAAGTCGACGTTGGGATACAGCCCCTTCACGTCGAACACGACTTCTTCCATCCGCCGGGACATCTTGTAGTAGCCGCGGTCTCCGGTGCTGTCGGCCAGCTCTTCGGAGATCCGGCGCAGATGGGTGGCACGCGGGTCCTCGGTCTTGTATACCCGGTGCCCGAAGCCCATTAGCTTGCCGTGCGCGTCCAGGGTCTGCCGTACGTACGCCTCGACCCCGTCCACGCCGCCGTCGATCGACTGCATGGTCTTCATGACCGCCTCGTTCGCCCCACCGTGCAACGGGCCGCGCAGCGCGCCCATCGCGGCGGTGATCGCCGAGTGCATGTCGGACAGCGTCGCGGCCACCACCCGCGCGGTGAACGTCGAGGCGTTCATTGTGTGGTCGGCGTGCAGCACCAGGCACTCGTCGAAGATCTCGGCGGCCCGCGGGCTCGGCCGGCTGCCGGTGATCTGGAGCAGGAAGTTGCCGGCGATGCCGAGATCGACGACCGGATCCGGGGCTGCGCCGCCGGTGCGGGCCGCGTGGTAGGTGGCCACCAGCATCGGCATCTGAGCCACCAGCCGGACGGCCTTGCGCTGGTTCGCCTCGGCACCGGAGTCGCTGGCGTCCGGGTCGTCCACCGACAGCGCGGAGACCAGCGTGCGCAGCGCCTCCATCGGCGTGCCGGAGCGGATCACGTGCGGCAGCACCGCCTGGGCGCTGGCGCCGATGGTGCGGGCCTCGGCCAGCTCGGCCACCAGCGTGTCGAGCTCCGCCGTCGTGGGGAGCGTGCCGCGCACGAGCAGGTGCACGCACTCCTCGAAGCTCGTCCGTCCGGCCAGGTCGTGGATGTCGTAGCCGCGGTAGTACAGCCGCCCGGCCACGCCGTCGACGTCGGACAGGGCGGTCGATGCGGCAACCACATCGGCAAGCCCACGGGCCGGCTTGTCGGCCATGCGGTTCCTCCTTGGCTTGGAGCTGGTCAGGCAGCGGTTCGCGCGGCTAGCGCGGGATCGGGGCGCCGGTGATTCCGGCCACCCGTTCGGCTGCCTCGACCACGTTCAGTAGCAGCATTGCCCGAGTCATCGGCCCTACGCCACCCGGAGCTGGGGTAAGCCAGCCGGCGACCTCCCGGACCCCGGGGTCGACATCCCCGATCAACCCGCTATCGGTGCGGGTAAGGCCGACGTCGACCACAGCGGCGCCGGGCTTGATCATGTCTGCCGTCAAGATCCCTGGCATCCCAGTGGCGACGACGACAATATCGGCTTGCCTGGTGTGGGCCGGAATGTCCTTTGTACCGGTATGGCAAAGCGTGACCGTGGCGTTCTCCGACCGCCTGGTCAGTAGCAGACCGAGCGGCCGGCCCACGGTGATGCCTCGGCCCAGCACGCACACGTTCTTGCCCGCCGGCTCGATCCCGAACCGCCGCAGCAGCGTGACGATCCCGCGCGGAGTGCAGGGCAAGGGTGCCGGCTCGCCGAGCACCAGCCGGCCGAGGTTCACCGGGTGCAGGCCGTCGGCGTCCTTGGCCGGGTCCATCAGCTCGAGGATCCGGATGCTGTCCAGCTGGGCCGGCAGCGGCAGCTGGACCAGGAACCCGGTGCAGCGCGGATCCTGGTTCAGCTCCAGGACCGCGGCCTCCACCTGCTCCTGCGAGGCGTCGGCCGGGAAGTCGTAGCGCAGGCTGGTGATCCCGACCGCGGCACAGTCCCGATGCTTGCCCGCAACGTAGGCAACGCTGCCCGGATCCTCCCCGACCAGCACCGTGCCGAGGCCGGGGGTGGGGCCAAGATCGGTAAGGCGGGCGGTGCGCAGCTTCAGGTCGGCCCTGATCTCGGCTGCGGTCGCCTTGCCGTCGAGGATTACAGCACTCACAGGGGGTCAGTCTCCCATATCCGCCGTATGCCCCGGGGTCGTGGTCGCCATGATCACGACCCCGGCCGGGGCGATGCTCGCGCCTGCTCAGGGCTCGACGATCGCGCCGTAGGACTCGGCCAGCTGCACCGCCAGAGCAAGATCCAACCGGACCCCGGTGAGGTCCCAGCTACGCAGGTCGACTGCGGTCAGGGTCGCCTCGCGCAGGTCCGCGCCGGCCGTCTTGGCTTCGTCGAAACGGGCGTAGCCGAGATCGGCGCCGCGCAGCACGGTTTGCCGCAAGTCGGTCTGAGACAGGTCGGCCTCGTGCAGCCGAAGCCCGGTCAGGTCGAGCCCGGCTAGGTCCTGGCCGCGCAACGAGACGTAGGACCAGTCGCCGCCGTCCACCCGCAGCGGTCGCAGTGTGCACGGTCCCTCGAACACCGACCCGGTGAGCTTGCAGCCGACCAGCTGCGCGTCGAACAGCGAGGCCCGGCGGAACCGGCAGCGCAGGAACGCGGAGCTGCGGTGGATCGAGGCGTTGAGCCTGGCACCGGAGAAGTCGCACTCCTCGAACACCACACCGTCGGTCTCCAACTCCACCAGGTCGGCGTCGTGGAAGTCGCACTGCTCGAACCGCTGCCCGGCCAGGTCGCGGCCGCCCCAGTCGGCCCCGCGATAGTCCGCGCCGGTCACCGTCTGCACCGCGAGCCTCCAAGCCGGCCGGGAACTGCTCAGTGTGCGAATCAATGTGCGAAGTGCCGGGTTCCGGTGCAGTACATCGTGATCCCGGCCGCCTCGGCGGCCGAGATTACCTCGGCGTCGCGGATCGACCCACCGGGCTGCACCACCGCGGCCACCCCGGCCTCGGCCAGCAGCACCAGCCCGTCCGGGAACGGGAAGAACGCATCCGACGCGGCGACCGCCCCGGCGGCCCGCTCACCCGCTCTGCTGACCGCCAGCCGGGCCGCATCGACCCGGTTGACCTGCCCCATGCCCACCCCGACCGTGGCGCCGCCAGCGGCGAGCACGATCGCGTTGGACTTCACCGCGCGCGCCGCCCGCCAGCCAAACGCCAGATCGGCCAGCACCGGCGCCGAGCTGGCTGGGCCGGCGACCAGCTGCCAGCTCGCCGGATCGTCGCCCGGTGCGTCCAGGCGGTCCACGCTCTGCACCAGCAACCCACCGTCGATCCTGCGGTATTCGACCGTGGCCAGCCGCGGCTCGCGGACGCAGCGCAGCAGCCGGACGTCCCGCTTCGCGGTCAGCACGGCCAGCGCGTCCGGCTCGAACTCGGGCGCGCACACCACCTCGGTGAACACCCCGGCGATCTGCGCTGCCATGGCCCGCGTGACCGGACGGTTGGCGGCGATGACACCGCCGAACGCGCTGACCGGATCGCACTCGTGCGCCTTGCGATGTGCGACGGCGATGTCCTCGCCGATCGCGATCCCACACGGGTTCGCGTGCTTGATGATGGCCACGCACGGCTCGGCGAAATCGTGCGCCGCCCGCCAGGCGGCGTCGGTGTCGACGTAGTTGTTGTAGGACATCTGCTTGCCGTGCAGCTGCTCGGCCTGGGCGAGTCCGGCCTCCACCAGGTCGGGGTCGACGTAGAGCGCCGCCCGCTGGTGCGGGTTCTCGCCGTAGCGCAGCACTGCTGCCCGATGCATCGCCAGGCCGGCAAACTCCGGCCAGCCGCCCTGGCCGGGCGCCAGCTCCTGGCTCATCCACTCGGCCACCGCGACGTCGTAACCGGCCACGTGGGCAAATGCCCGAGCCGCGAGCTCGGCCCGCTCGGCCCTGGTGCACCCGCCGGCCGCGACCGCGGCGAGCAGCGCCGGGTAGCCGGCCGGGTCCACCACCACCGCGACCGAACCGTGGTTCTTCGCCGCCGCCCGCACCATCGCCGGACCACCGATGTCGATCTGCTCCACGCATTCCGCGATGCCGGCTCCGCTGGCGACCGTGGCCCGGAACGGGTAGAGGTTGCAGACCACCAGGTCGAACGGTTCGATGCCGAGCCCGGCCAGCGCCTCGACGTGCGCGGGCTTCGAACGGTCGGCCAGAATCCCGGCGTGCACGGCCGGGTGCAGTGTCTTCACCCGGCCGTCCAGGCACTCGGAGAACCCGGTCACGTCCTCGACCAGCCGCACCGGCACGCCGGCGGCCGCGATCGTGGCGGCGGTCGACCCGGTCGACACCAGCTGGATCCCGGCCGCGTCCAGCCCGGTGGCCAGCTCCACCAGACCGGTCTTGTCGTAGACGCTGAGCAACGCGCGCTTGATGGACTGCCTATCGCTCATGGATCAGGACCCTCCTGCCCTGCACGGTCCAGCCGCCGCGGGCCATCCGCCCCACCGTGTCGACCAGCAACGCGCGCTCCACCGACTTGATCCGCTCGTGCAGCCCGGCCTCGTCGTCACCATCCAGAACCGGCACCGCCGCCTGGGCGAGAACCGGGCCGGAGTCCACCCCGGAGTCGACCAGATGCACAGTCACCCCGGTGACCCTCACCCCGTAGTCGAGCGCGTCGGCCACCGCGTGCATGCCGGGAAAGGCCGGCTGCAGGGAAGGATGCGTGTTGATCACGCGATCTCCGAGCCTGGCCAGGAACTCCGGCCCGACGATCTTCATGAACCCGGCCAGCACCACCAGATCCGGCCGGTTCTCGACGACTGTGGCCGTCAGCGCGCGGTCCCAGCCGGCCCGGTCCGGGTGATCCGCGGTACGCACGACGAACGTGGGCACCCCGGCGTCGGCCGCCCGCCGCAATGCCGGGATGTCCGGGCGGTCGGCACCAACCGCGATCACCCGGGCCGGATAGTCCGGATCCGCGGCGGCGGCGAGCAGTGCGGCAAGGTTGGAGCCGGTTCCAGACACCAGCACCACCAGACGGGCGGGAAGTCTCGGCTGGGACGCCACGAACTCGCCACTCCTTGCCGGCTGGACCACTAGTGGTCTGTCTGGGATATGCGGCGGTGGATGTGGTGATCCAGGTGGATGGCTCGCAAGGCGAAGGAGGAGGCCACAGCGGTCACTATGGCCGACGACGACAACGCGGCGAGGCGCCGCCCGGGCACCACAGACGGTGCCAGGCTATATCCCAGACAGACCACTAATGGTGCGGCCACGATATCGACCGGGCCCGGCCGGGCACAGACCGACCGGTCCCGGCCGGGCACAGACCGACCGGTCCCAGCCGGGCACAGATCGGCATCGGACCGTGACCAACATCGCCTTGACCGAACCTCGATCGCCTCGCCAGGATGAGC
>JAKEEW010000615.1 GCA_022616375.1 Sporichthyaceae bacterium | reverse complement strand
GTTCATGTCGGTGGCGACATAGCCGGGTGACGCCGAGTTGATCTTAATGTGGCGCAGTTGCGGATCACGGCTGAAGGCCCGGGCATACTGCACGGTGAGCATGTTCAGCGCGGCCTTGGAACTGGCGTAGCCGAGGCGCTGGCTCGCGTCACCGGGAAGGTCCGAGCCGTCGCTGGTCAGGGTCATCGAGGCGGTCGTGCTGGACACGTTGACAATGCGGGGCGCGGCGGAGCGCCGCAGCAGCGGCAGCAGGGTGTGGATGGTGGTGACGACGCCGAAGACATTGACTTCAAAGGTACGGCGGAGGTGGCTCGCCGACGTCGCGGTGGCGCCCGCACCGACGATGATGCCGGCGTTGTGGACCAGGATGTCGAGCCGGCCATAGTCGCGGCTGAGCCGCTGCGCCGCGGCGTCGAGGCTGGCCGCGTCGGTGACGTCGAGCTGGATCGGGATCACCTCGACGCCGTCGGTGCTGTTGGTGCTGCCTGCCCTGGCAGCGCTGTCGGCGGCGAGGTCGCGGGCCGCGGCGACGCCCCGGTCCAGGTCTCGGCTGCCCAGGAACACCGTGATGCCGCGGCGCGCCAGCTGGCGTACGGTCTCCTTGCCCAGCCCCTTGTTGCCCCCGGTCACCAGAGCCAGACCGTTGCGGCTCATAGTGCTGCCTTTCGTTCGCGGGCCCGCCTCGGTTCCCGACACCCGTCTGGCAATCGAGACTATGTCGAGGGCTAACGCTTGGCAATGGGTTGCCGCACGTGTGGCAATGACCGATCCGGGCGGGCGTTCGGGCATGCTAGCTTGGGTAGCGTCGTGGCCGGGTCGGTCATGCCGGGTCGTCAGCGGGCCAGCAGGCGGCGTAGCCAGTCGACCCGGGCTCGCTGGGCGGATCGGGACACGACGGCCTGAGGAACCCACTCGTCGAAGCTGTGGAAGGCCCCCGACCAGACGTGCAGCTCGGCCTGGCCGCCCGACTGCCAGATGCGGGTGGCATACCTGACCGCCTCGTCG
>JAKEEW010000614.1 GCA_022616375.1 Sporichthyaceae bacterium | reverse complement strand
GCTCGACCACCGCGCGCCCATTGACGAGATCGACGCTGATGATGCTCTTCATCCGGCTGGTGACGATGAGCACGCCGTCCGCGTGCGGCAGCGCCCCGCCTGACAGACCGGTTCCCGACCCGCGGGCCACCCACGGCACACCGGCGTCCCGGCACGCGCGCACGACCATCTGCACGTGCTCGGCGCTGGCGGGCAGCACCACCAACGCGGGCACGGTCCGGAAATGAGCCAGACCATCGCATTCGTACGTCCGGCGAGCAGCCTCATCGGTGATGACAGCGGCTGGGCCCAGCTGTGCGCCCAACCGCGCGGCCAGGTCGGCGATCGCCGTCTCCGTAGCCGTCATGACCTCGATCCTCTCGCTGGGTCGACGCACCCGGCAAGACCCGTGCGATGTCACTGTCAACACTCGCTCTGGCCAAACCGCCCGTCGGACTGATAGACCGACATGGTCCAATGCGGGCGGATGAAGGAGGGCCGTGGTTGAGGCAGACCCAGTCGCGCGCAGTATCGTGGCGAGCTACTGGGCGGGGATCGCGGCTCTGACCGTCGTCATACTTGCTCAGCCCGCGCTGGCCCCAGCCGCTTGGGCGTCGTTCGGCGTGCTGGCTGCGACCGCCCTTGTGGTGGGCGTACTGCGCAACCGACCCGCCAGCACGTGGCCGTGGCTACTGCTCGCGGCCGCGGTGCTCGTCTCGACCGCGGCGGACCTGCTCGACTTCGTAGCTGCCGATCCGATACGGGTTGCCCCCGGTGACGCGGCGGAACTGCTCACCGGCGTGAGCCTGCTGTACCTGGTCAGTCTTCTTGCCGCGATCGGGGCGCTCATGCGGTTCGGTCGCTCCGACACCGCAGGGCTCGCGCCGGCCGGAGTGCTCGACGCCCTCATCGCCACAGTTGTGCTGATGTTGCTCATCTGGGTGACCACCGTCAGCCCGGTCGGTGTCGATGCCTGGGCGCTGGCCAACCACCCGCTGGTCGCCTATCCGGTCGGCGATGTGCTGCTGCTCGCGATGGCACTTCGGCTGATGGCGGCCGGCCGGCGCAGTACAGCGGGAGCGTTGCTCGTCGCCGGAGCTGCGGCGACGCTGATGGCCGACTCCATGACGGGCGTCACCGCCGCGATCGCCACCATGAACGTCGGCGGTGCCGGCGGCGCCAGCTCCGCGGTCGTCGCCGGTTCCGTTGGTGGCTGGCCGGTGGCCGCGCTCCAGGACGTCGGCTGGGTCCTGCACTACGCCTGCTTCGGTGCCGCGGCGTTGCATCCGTCGATGTCTCGGCTCACCGAGCCCGAGCCGATCGTGGCCCGCGAGCTCACTCTGCGCCGGATCTGGGCCATCGCACTCGCCGCTTTGGTGGCGCCGGCGATCCTGTTGGTGCAAGCCGCGCTCGGTGAGGTCCGCGACGGCGTCGTGCTGGCGTTGGCGGGCTCGGCCCTGGTCCTGCTCGGCCTCGCGAGGGTGGCGAGCACCGCGAACAGTCACAGTCGCTCGCT
>JAKEEW010000613.1 GCA_022616375.1 Sporichthyaceae bacterium | reverse complement strand
GAGGCCGAACAGAATGCCGGTTCCGCCGACGATGACCCGCCAGTCGGCTGACGCGTGCATCGGCCAAACACATGAGGGTCGGGCCACTCGTCTAGTTCAGCTTGCCGGCTTGATCCACTCGACCAGGAACAGCGCGGCCCGGCTGTCCCCGATCTGGAACATCCGGTACGGCACTACCGTCGAGCCACAATCGGCCGGCGGGCACGCGCCCAGGTAGGTCGCCTCGACCCGCTTGGTGTCACCCGGCGCTTGGATCACGTACTGCTGGCCGACTTCGAGCGAGGTCGGGTCGTCACCGGCGCTCACGCGGCCGGCCACGAACGCGGCCGCGACGAGCAGGACGGCCGCGGCGATCGCCACGACCCTGCGCGGGCGGGACGTCCGGGTCTCACCGGCCAATGGGATCGAGTCGAGCTGCTGTGTCATCGGTTCCCCCTCGGGTCAGTGCGACGGTGATCGGCGTGGGCACGAACCCGCCGTCGCACGGGCATGCCAGCTTGATCCACGCCGCGCCCAGCGTCCACGGCACCGGCACTAGCCGGACCGTGGTGCCCCCACAGTCCGGGCAGATCACGGCAACGCCCATAGAGTGAATATAGAGCGCTGTAGAGCACTATAGGGAGTCCTCTCGCCCTCTTGGGCGCTGCAGGCGGGCACCCTGGCCCGATGCGGGAGGAGTTCCAGGTCGACCCCACCAGCGCCGTCTACGTCTACATCCAGATCGCCGACCACGTGCAGCAGCTCATCGAAGCCGGCACGCTCACCCCCGGCGCCCGGCTTGGCTCCGAGATCGACATGGCCACCGAATACGGCGTGGCCCGCATGACCATCCGACGCGTCGTGCGCGAACTGCGCGACCGCGGCCTGGTCGTCACCGTGTTCGGCAAAGGCACCTACGTCACCCGCTGAGCAGCCGCTCGCCGCAACGCCGCCCAACCCAGAGGCCCTACGAGCCGGGGCCGGGAGCCGCCGGCAGCTCGCTGAGCCACTGCCCGCGCAGCGGCTGCAACGCGGCGGCGGGCACCCACTGGCCGACCTCAAGCCCGGCGCGGCGCCACACGCAATACACCTCCACCTGATCGCGTAACCGCCGGCACAGCACGCGTACTCTCCGCCGGCCGTCCGGACACCCGGCCCAGACCGCCACCACCGACCTGGACCGAGCCTCCTCCCCGGGCGGAGTCAGAGATGTTCCACCCTCGGCACCGCAACGATGAACGCCGCCCACCCGTCGTGGCTGTAGCCAATGAGCGGGCCCTGCGGGGGGTCCGCCGAGTGCCGCACGAGGGACATCGTCGTCTCGGATCTCGACCTCGACACAGG
>JAKEEW010000612.1 GCA_022616375.1 Sporichthyaceae bacterium | reverse complement strand
GCCAGGCTCGGGAACGAATGGCAGTTTACATGTCACCGCAGCGGATCCCGACCTAACGATCAAGGCCGCCAAGCCGAGGGCTGCTCAGGTCAGCCGCACTTGACCCCGTCCTCGGGCACCTCGCCGGCGATCAAGTAGTTGTCGACGATCTCGTCGATGCAGCCGTCGCCCTGGAAGTACGCGGTGTGCCCGTCGCCCTCGTAGGTCACCAGCACGCCGGACTTGAGCTGCTCTGCCAGCCCGACCGCCCACTGGTAGGGGGTCGCCGGGTCCCGCGTCGTCCCTACCACCAGGATCGGCGCGGCGCCGTCGGCGGTGATCGCATTCGGCCCGTCGCCGGCCGAGGTTGGCCAGTATCGGCACGGCAGGTTGCTCCAGGCCAGGTAATCGCCGAAGTGCGGGGACGCTTTCTTGAACGCCGCCTCGTTCTTCTGGATGTCGGCCGGCGAGTTGTGATCGGGTCGATCGAGGCAGTTGACCGCGTAGATCGCTTCCATCGAGTTCGTGTTGTAGTGCCCGGACTCGTTGCGGTCCGCGTAGAGATCGGCGAGGAACAGCAGCACCGACCCGTCGCCGTCGATCGCGGACGACAGCGCGTCGCGCAGCACCGGCCAGCCGTTGGTCCGGTCGTAGAGCGCGGTCGCGATGCCGAGGATCGCCAGCGACTGGGTCACCTCGCGGCCGCTACTAGACGGCAGCGGGGTCTGGTCCACCGAGTCCAGCAACCCGCCGATCTGGTCCAGACCCTCCTGGGTGGACGGCCCGACCGGGCAGTCGGACTGCTGCACGCAGTCGTCCATGAACGCACGCAGCGCCTGCTCGAACCCCTCGGCCTGAGCCAGGCTCATCTCCTCGCCGCTGACCCGGGGGTCGATCGCGCCGTCCAGGACCAGCCGGCCGACCCGCTGCGGGAACAGGCCGGCGTACGTCGCGCCGAGGAACGTGCCGTAGGACTTGCCCAGGTAGTTCAGCTTCTCATCGCCGACGACGGCACGGATCACGTCCATGTCCCGCGCGGCGTCCGCGGTGCTCACGTACGGCAACAGCTCGCCGGAGTTCTTCTCGCAGCCGGCCGCGAACTCCTTGGCCTCATCGTCGAGGCCCTCGACCTCGGCCGCGTTGTTCGGCGAGCCGTCGATGGCGATGAACTCGTCCATCTGCTCGTCGTTGATGCACGTCACCGGCGCGCTCTCGCCCACCCCACGGGGGTCGAAGCCCACCACGTCGTAGTGCCGGAGCAGGTTCTCGCTGAGCACCGCACGGGCACTGCGGGCGTAGTCCACCCCGGACGCGCCCGGTCCACCCGGGTTGATCAGCAGGGAGCCGAGCCGCTCGTCGTTGGAGCCGGCCGCGAGCCGGATGACCGCGAGCTCGATGGTCTCGTCCTCGGGCTTGGTGTAGTCCAGCGGAACCTTGACCTTGGCGCACTCGTAGTCGCCGCCGCAGCCGGCCCAGCGCGGTTCCTGGGTGTAGAACGAGCGCAGCTCCTCGGGAACCTGGCCCAGGACTGCGGTCCCTGCGTTGGTCGGCTCGGAGGCAGCCGGGCGATCCGAGCTGGTGCAGCCGACGGCGACCACGGCCACCACCGACGCCAGCACAGCGAGGTGACGCTTCAACGGGCTCCCTCTCCGAGCGGGACACGCGTGCCGGCATCACGGACCGTGTCTGGCTGAGCACTTGTCGTCTGACGAGGATAGACGACCCGGCGCTGCGCACTGGGCGACCATGCACCGGCCGGCCCCCGGGTCGTCGGAACCGGGCGGCGAGATCCGGCCAGTCCGGCCAACCGGCGCCTGTCGAGTCAACCGGCCGGCTCGGTGACTGCCCCCGTGGCTCCCGTCGCCCCCGGCTCCGGATACGCCGCGTCGTAGGCCTGCCGGGAGCCGCAAACCGAGGCCCGCGAGCACACGCACCGGCGGCCGGTCTCGTTCAGCCGGACCGTGACCGTGTCACTGGGCACGTTGATCCCGACCACCCGTCCCGAGCCCTG
>JAKEEW010000611.1 GCA_022616375.1 Sporichthyaceae bacterium | reverse complement strand
GCGGGTACCCTCCTGGAGATGCTCGGCCTCCAGGACCTCACCATCCCGGTAGGCACGGTCGAGCAGGTCACCGCGGCTGTAGGGCAGCAGCGCCGTGAGGCACACCTCCGGGTGCGGGATGTAGTTGGCGATCTCCCCGAGCAGCAGGTCGACCCCTTCACCCGTCACCGCCGAGATCAGCGGCGCGTCGGGATACTGGCGTGCCAGCCTGGCGCGGCTCAGGTCGTCGACGAGGTCCGCCTTGTTCAGGACCAGCAGCTCAGGCACGTCGGCCGCGCCCACCTCGACGAGCACGGAACGAACGGCGCGGACCTGCTCGGCCGGGTCAGGCCCGGCGGCGTCGACCAGGTGCACCACCAAGTCAGCGCGGGCAACCTCCTCAAGCGTTGACTTGAAGGCCTCGACCAGGTCATGGGGCAGCTTGGCGATGAACCCGACGGTGTCGGTCAAGGTCACCGAGCGCCGGTCGGGCAGGTCGAGGCGTCTGGTGGTGGGGTCGAGCGTCGAGAAGAGCTTGTCCTCGACCAGGACCCCGGCGCCGGAGAGGCGGTTGAGCAGCGTGGACTTGCCCGCGTTGGTGTACCCGGCGAGGGCGACCGCCGGGACGCCCGCGCGCTCGCGGCCCTGCCGCTTCACCTCGCGGGTCCGGCCGAGGTCGGCCAGGTCGCGGCGGAGCTTGGTGATACGGCGGCGGATGCGGCGCCGGTCGATCTCCATCTTGGTCTCGCCGGGGCCGCGGAGCGGGCCGATCCCGCCGCCGTGCCGGCTCAGGCTCTCGCCCCATCCCCGCAGCCGCGGCAGCAGGTAGTTGAGCTGCGCCAGCTCGACCTGGGCCTTGCCCTCACGGCTGGTGGCGTGCTGGGCGAAGATGTCGAGGATCAGCGCGGTCCGGTCGATGACCTTGGCGTCCACCAGCTCCTCGAGCTTGCGGAGCTGACCCGGCGACAGCTCGTCGTCCATGACCACGGTGTCCGCGCCGAGTGCCTTCACTGTTGCGGTGAGCTCGCGAACTTTGCCCTTACCGATGAAGGTGCCCGCGTCGGGCCGGTCGCGGCGCTGCACCATGCCGTCGAGCACCTCGGCGCCTGCCGTCTCGGCGAGCCGGCGCAACTCCTGCAAGGAGCGCTCCGCATCCTCCATCGAGCCGGCACCACTGCCTGCCACACCGACCAGGATGACCCGTTCGAGCCGTAGTTGGCGCAGCTCGACGAGCCTGATCTCGTCGTCGCGCCGGCGGCCTCGGGTGCTGCTGGGGGTTGGCCGTTCGGTCGTCTGATCGATCATGTGTCCCACGGTAGCGAGTCAACGCGGATCCGTCGCGGGGAATTCCGGCGGACCGACCGCGGACGGTGCGTGCGAGGTACCCGACGCTACCTGACCAGTGCCTTCCGGACCCGCTCCAAGCCCTCCTCCAGCCGGGCGTCGGGGATGGTCAGCGACAGCCGGATGTAGCCCTCGCCGCTCGGGCCATAGCCGCTGCCTGGGGCGACGACCACGCCAGCGTCGTCGAGGAGGCGAGCGGTGAAGGCGACGCTGCTCTCCCCCGCCGGGGTCGGCAGCCAGACGTAGAGCGAGCCGCTGGGTGCGTCGACCTTCCAGCCGGCGCCCCAGAACACCTCCATGATGCGGTCGCGGCGGCGCTGGTAGGTGGCGACCAACTCCGGCAGGTGCGGCATGCCGCTCTCCAGCGCGGCGATCCCGGCGCGCTGGACCGCGTTGAAGATGCCCGAGTCGATGTTGGTCTTGACCCGGCCGAGCGCCTCGACCGCGGTCGCGTTGCCGACCACCCAGCCAATCCGCCAGCCGGTCATGTTGAAGGTCTTGGACAACGACCCGAACTCGATCGCCACATCGAGCGCGCCGGGGACCTCCAGGACCGAT
>JAKEEW010000610.1 GCA_022616375.1 Sporichthyaceae bacterium | reverse complement strand
TAGCTCCACTATCGACTCCTCCTTCGCCTTGCCGGACGCCGTGTGGATCGCCGCCCGCATCCACCAAGACTTGGGAGACACACCCTAGGCGCGGAGGTTGACCAGCGTCGGCGGCACCCGTATCCCGTCCGGTCGCGCCAGGCTTACCACGGCGTGACCGGGCGGGATCGCGTTGATGATGTCCGACGGCGACCACACGTATCGTTCGACCTCTTTGGCCGCGATCCCCTCCGAATAGCTGACGGTCTGCGACAGCCGGTCCGGCACCTGGCTGATCCGCCGGTCGTCCCAGCCGACCGGGTCGGCGCTCTGCGAGGTGGTCACGTAGCCGGAGCCACGGGTGCGGCTCTGCCCGCTGGTCGCGGTCCGGGTGATCTCCTCGACCCACTGGGTGCCCCAGTAGTCCGCAAAGTACTGCGCGTCGCGCGGGTCTACCCCGGCGAACACTGCCTTGCACCCGGTGCTGCCGAACACGGTGGAGCGCAGGGTCTCGGAGAAGTCGCCCAGCGATTGGGTCAGCAGCACCAGGCCGGCGTTGCGGGAGCGCAGATGCTGCACCCCGCGGGCGACGTAGTCGTCTACGTAGCGGCCGGCCTCGTCGATGACCAGCCCCTTGAAGATCTCCGCGTTGGACCGCGGCGAGGCGGCCACCTGGACGAACTGCGCCACCGCCAGCCGGGCCAGGATCCGGGCCGCCTCTGGGTAGAGCGCCTCGGGCAGCGCGATCCTGACCCGGATCGGCTGGCTGATCTCGCCCATGCGGAACTTGTGCCGCTTCTCGTCCAGGAGCTTGACCAGGCTGGGCCGGTCCAACAGGCCGAGCCGTTCGATCAGGGATGCGGCCGGATCGTCCCGGCGGCGGCGCTGGTGCTCGCGGCTGGCGAGCAGGTGCTCGTGCTCGCCGAGTTTGCCGCTACTGGCCAGCTTGTCCCGCAGCGACTGGATGACCCGCTCATCGCCGGTCAGGATGCCCAGCAGCGAGCGGATGCTCGGATACCTCCGGTAGGCCGCGTGGAACGCCGCCAGTGCCTGATAGAGCGCGTTCTTCGAGGCGTCGATGAAGTACGCCTTGTCCCCGCTGATGTCCGGGGGCAGCAGCGCGGAGGCGAGCCGGTCGGCGGCTTCCTCCGCGGTCTGCGCACCACCGTAGAGGTCGAACCCCCAGGACCCCTCCGGGTTCGCCAGGTCGATGTCGACGTCGAACATCTCGGGCTGGTCGAAGTCGTCGCCCTTCGGGTCGATGACCACGACCGATGCCGTGTTGGCCAGCGCGGCCAGGCACAGGTGCTCGACGATCGGCACCGCGAAGCCGCGGGTTTTTCCCGAGCCCGGTGGTCCGACCGCGAGCAGTGACGTGCACAGCATGGCGGTGTCTAGCCCGAACGGCTGGCCCTGCAGCTCGCCCGGGTTGCGCGGTTCCTCGACCGCGACGCCGAGCTTGACCTGGTCGCGTTCCAGATCGTGCACGGACCGGCGGTCCGGGAGATCCCGCTGCCCCGACCGGTGCAGGAACGCGGCCGCGTGGTAGCTCTCCAGCTCCTGCACGGCGCCGTCCAGCCGCTCCGGATCGGCCGCGGCGCGGCGCAGCGTCACTCCGATCCTGGCCCGATCCACCTCGGTGACCTCGCCCCGGTCGGCCTGCGCGGTGAGCTCGGCGGCCAGCGCCGGGTGCTTGCCGCGTAGTAGGTCGACCCAGACATCCGGGGGCCGGTCGGCACCGGGCATCCCGGCGCTCAACCGCTCGATTCGCCGGGTCAGCAGCGGCTTGATACCCAGGGTTCGCTCGATCCGGCCGGTGCTGCCTGGGCGGTTGCGCTCGAACATCCGCAGCACCGACAGCAGCACCGGACCCAAGCCGAGCCGGACCGCAACGTCGTCGGCGTCGTACTCGGCCCGGTCCAGCGCGATCCGGCCCAGCCCGGCCCCGACCACAGCCACCGCGACCGGTGCGGCCACCCGGCCGACCAGCACGAACCCGAGCACCACGCCGATCGTGATGAGCACCAGGGCCAGGCAGCCACCGGAGACGGTGATCGTTCGGGTCACCGACCGGATCGCCGACCAGAACATCCGGATCAGCCACCACAGCGCCCGGATCGGCAGCAGCAGCTGTTGCATCGCCACCCTGGGCACCAGATCGAGGTTGAGATGGTGGCCGAGCTCGTGCGCGAGCACCGCCTCGAGCTGGCGCGGGCTGAGCCTGCGGATCGCCAGCGTGGTCACGACGACGCCGTAGCCACCGGTCGCGAACGCGTTGAGGTCGTCGAGCTCGGTGACCAGCAGCTGGTAGCGGTCGGCCGGGACGCCGGCCCGGCGTAATGCGCTGTGCCACGGACCGCGCAGCCGGTTCATCTCGTCGGTGCTTGGCGGCCGCGCGCGGTAGAGCCGGTAGGCGATCAGGCGCTGGGTCGGCTTGACGAAGTGCGCGACCGCGACCGCCAGCCATGCCCCGAACAGTGCGACCGCCCCGTAGCTGAACTGGTCCTGCAGCCAGGACGCGACCGGGATCACGATCATCGCGGCGGCGACCGCAAGCAGCAGTACCGGTACGATCGCGAGCATCGTCCCACCGCCCGGCCGGCGCGCGGTCGCCGTGGGTGTGCCGGCCGCCGTGGGTGTGCCGGCCGCCGTGGGTG
>JAKEEW010000609.1 GCA_022616375.1 Sporichthyaceae bacterium | reverse complement strand
TCGCATACCAGAACGCACCCCACAGACTTGGCGCGCATCAAGGCAACGGCTTCGGCCACGCTCTGCGACGGCTTTACCTGCCAAGGAGGCGCCGAGCGAACTGGAGACCTGGCCGATCCTGGCGGCCGCCCATGGGGTGACCGCCGCGTCGGGCACGCCGACGTTTTGGCGGCAGAGCATCTACCGTGACCCGACGGCGCTGGCGAGGGTGCCGCTGGAGCAGGTTACCCTCGGCGGCGAGCCGGTGGACCAGGCGGTGCTGGACCAGCTTCTTGAGCTGTTCCCGACGGCGCGGATCTCGTGGATCTACGCCTCGTCGGAGGTGGGGGCCTCCATTGTGGTCCACGATGGACGGGCCGGGTTTCCGGTGGCCTGGCTGGACTCGCACTATTCCGATCGGCCACACCTATCGATAGACCGGGACGAGCTGGTGATCACCTCGCCCTATCACGGCGAAGGGCTGGGCGGGGCGGTCCACACGGGCGACCGGGTGGAGGTCGTCGGCGACCGGGTGCTGATCACCGGCCGGCTCGACTCCGACGAGATCAACGTGGGTGGCTCGAAGGTCTCGGCCGGTTTGGTACGCAACGTGTTGCTGGCCCATCCGGCCGTGTCCTGGGCGTGGGTGGGCTCGCGTCGCTCCCCTTTGGTCGGTCGGGTGGTGGTCGCCGATGTGGTGCTGATGCCCGATGCCTCCGATGTGGACGAGGCGACACTGGTGGGATGGTGCATGAGCCGGCTGCCCGACTATGGTGTGCCGCGGCGATGGCGGTTTCTGGATGAGATACCCCAGAAGGAGACTCTGAAAAGCGATGTCTGACGCTGCTTCGGCCGAAGCGCCGGTCCTGCCGGTGGTGCCGCCGTCCACTGTGGTGCTCGTGTCTGGTGGGTCGCGCGGGCTGGGACTGGCCATAGTGGACGACCTGGTCACCCATGGCGTCAAGGTGGCCGCCTTCGCCCGTACCATCACCGCGGAGCTGCGCGCCATGGCCGACAAGCACCCGGACGCGATGTATGTTGGCGCGGTCGATATCATCGAACCTAAGGCCGGCGAGGAGTTTGTGCGCGGTGCCGAGGCAGCTCTGGGCACCATCGACGGCATCGTCAACAATGCCGCGGTCGGGCAGGACGCGCTGCACGTGCACACCGCGGCCGAGCAGGTCGCCCGGATCATCGGGACGAACCTCAC
>JAKEEW010000608.1 GCA_022616375.1 Sporichthyaceae bacterium | reverse complement strand
GTTCATGTCCGACCTGGACCTGCACAACCTGACCGGGCTGACCCTCGCGCACATCATCTACGGCTTGCCGATCACCACGCTGATCTTCCGCTCGTACTTCACCAGCATCTCCGACGAGCTGATCGACGCGGCCCAGGTGGACGGCGCGGGCATGCTGCGGACGTTCGCCTACATCGCGATCCCGATCGCGACCCCGGCATTCGCGGTGTCCATCATCTGGCAGTTCACCTCGGCCTGGAACGACTTCCTGTTCGGCCTGGTGCTGACCTCGCGGCAGGACTGGCCGGTGACGATCGCGCTGAACAACATCGCGGGGAGCCAGGTCGTGCCGTTCAACCAGGCCATGGCCAGCGCGTTGCTGGCCAGCGTGCCCACCCTGCTGGTGTACATCCTGATGGGCCGATTCTTCATGCGCGGTCTGATGGCCGGCGCGCTGAAGGGTTAGGCCGTGTCTGACAAGTCCTTGGGGAACAGATGACCGACATAGGTGCGCTGCCGGCCAGCGAGGCCGCCGGGATCCGGCTGGACTCGGTGAGCAAGCGGTTCAAGGGCGGGGTCGATGCGGTCAAGGACGTGGACCTCGAGGTGGAGCCCGGCGAGTTCGTCGTGCTGGTCGGCCCGTCCGGCTGCGGTAAGTCCACCCTGCTCCGGATGATCGCCGGGCTGGAGGAGGTCAGCGGCGGCCGGATCCACATCGGCGGCCGGGACGTGACCACCGTGCTCCCGCAGCAGCGCGATGTGGCGATGGTGTTCCAGAGCTACGCGCTCTACCCGCGGATGTCGGTGCGGCGCAATCTCGGCTTCGGGCTGCGGATGCGGCGAACCCCGAAGGACGAGCGGGAACGCCGGGTGGCCGAGGTCGCCGACGTGCTCGGGCTGGAGCACCTACTCAACCGCAGACCCGCGGCACTGTCCGGCGGGCAGCGGCAGCGGGTGGCGATGGGCCGCGCCATCGTGCGCGAGCCGCGGGTCTTCCTGATGGACGAGCCGCTGTCCAACCTGGACGCGAAGCTGCGGGTCAGCATGCGGGCCCAGCTGTCGCTGCTGCATCAGCGGCTCGGCGTCACCACCGTCTACGTGACCCACGACCAGGTCGAGGCGATGACGCTGGGGCAGCGGGTGGCGGTGCTGCGGGACGGCGTGCTGCAGCAGTTCGACACCCCGCAGCGGCTGTTCCGGGAACCGGTCAACCTGTTCGTGGCCGCGTTCATCGGGTCCCCTTCGATGAACTTCGTCCAGGCCACCGTGGCCGACGGCGCGGTCTCGTTCGCCGGGCTGCAGATTCCGGTGCCGGGCGGCGATGCCGGCGGCAGGAGCGACGGCGACGTTGGCGTGGATGGCAAGGCCGGCGATGGCGGCGGCAAGGCCGGCCGGCAGGTCATCCTCGGGATCCGGCCCACCGGGTTCGCCGCCGCCGGCAACGGCTGGCCCACGTTGCCGGTCGTGCCGGAGGTGGTGGAGGAGCTCGGCGACGAGCGATACGTGATCTTCGACGTGGACGCGCCGCGGATGGACACCGAGGACACCAGGGCCGCGATCGAGGCCAGGGCGGCCGACGACGCGCTGCTCGTCCCGGAGGACCGGGCCAGGTTCACCGTTCGGCTGCCGACCGACGTCCCGATCGAGGTCGGCCAGGCCACCTCACTGGCGATAAACCCGGATCGGCTGTACTTCTTCGATCCGGACAGCGGCCTGGCCCTGCGCCATCCGGCGGACCAGCGTCGCGACCAGGACTAGGCCGAGCGCGGCACCGTAGCCGATCGCCTGCACCGACACCTGGGTAAGGCCGATCGCGTCCGCGTGGTAGGCGGCGTAGCCGGCGGCGGCGACCGCCAGCCACTCCCAGCGCCCGTCCAGGGCGACCAGCGCCACCAGGAGCAAGGCGTACCACGGGTAGCTCGGACCGAGCACCAGCAGGGTGGCCCCGGTCATCACCAGCGGACCACGCCACGGCCGGGACGCGTCCGGGTAGCGCCACACCACCACGGCGACCGCGACCAGGACCGCGGCCGCGATGTAGGGCGCGACCCAGCTCGGCAGTGCGAGCGGCAGCAGCGTGGGGGTGCCACCGCCGCCGTAGGCCTCGCCGGTCAGGAACCGGCCGACGTTGTCGACCACGGCCGATCCGGCGAACAGGAAGTGCGGCAGGTAGAGGAAGCCGAGCGCGGCGCCGGCCGCGATCAGCACGCTCCGGATCCGATACGGCGAGAGCGCGGCCAGCACCACCAGCGGGAGCATCTTGACCGCGACCGCCGCGCCGAGCAGCGCGCCGCCGATCCTGGCCAGACCGGTGGTCAGGCCGGCCCTGGCGGCGAGCACACCGAGCCCGGCCACCACCAGCAGCGCGGCCAGCACGTCGACGTGTGCGTTGTTGCCGGCCTCCAGCACCACGGTGGGACACCACGCCCAGAACACCGCAAGCCGCGGATCCCGCCGGCTGCGGCGCAGCACGACCACCAGCCCGAACATGGTCGCCACCGCCAGCAGCCCGGCGCCGATCTGCCATGGGGTGTGCTCGGCGGTGGAGCGGGACAGCGACGAGGTCGTGACGAAGTACAGCTGCGCGCCAGGCGGGTAGAAGGACGGCTGGTCAGGGCCGTCGATCGCGGGCCGATCCGCGGGGAACAGCCAGTCGGTGCGCAACGGGGCGAGCTCGGCCGCAGTGGGCGGGTACTGGTACGGGCTGATCCCGGCCGCTTGCACCCGGCCGTCCCAGGCATACCGGGTGAAGTCGTCGGTCATCCGGGGCGGCACGGACACCGCGAGCACCTGCAGCACTACGCCACCGACCAGCAGGATCGGCACCGCGGCCCGGATCGGGGTGCGCAGCAGCCGCCAGGCCGCGAGGCCGAACAGCACCCAGAGCGCGCCGATGAGCTGCACCGAGCGGATCGGCGGGTCGGTGACCGCGGCAGGTCGCAGCACCACTACGGTGCCGATCGCCAGCGCCAACCAGGTCAGGATGGCCGCAGTGATCCGGACGGCCGACGCAAAGATCCTCATCGAGCGTGTACTCCATTCAGATCGCGGACTGCGGCGAGGGTGCCGCGGACCGCGCCGGTGAGCGTGCCCCGGCCGGTTCGTGGCAGGTAGTCGACCGGCACCTCGCTGATCCACCAGCCGGCGTCGGCGGCCGCGACCACCATCTCCAGCTGGTAGCCGGACTGCCGGTCGGTCAGCCCGAGCCCGAGCAGGTCGCAGCGCCGAGCGGCCCGCATCGGGCCGAGGTCGCGCAGGTGCAGCCCGGTGCGGCGGCGCAACCGCCGGGTCAGCTCCAGATTGGCCAGCCGGGCGTAGACCGGCCAAGCCCCGGCGCCGACCTGGCGGCGCCGACCAAGCACGAGATCCCAGTCGCCGCTGGCCACCGGGCCGGCTACCCGCGGCAGCTGACCCGGATCGAGGCTGGCGTCGGCGGCGCAGATGCACACGACAGCACTGCTCGCGGCGTTCAGTCCGGCCTGACACGCGTACCCGTAGCCGTGCCGCGGCTCGACCACCACCATCGCCGCAAGCTCACGGGCCACCTCGGCGGTGCCGTCTCCCGACCCGTTGTCCACCACGATTGGCCGGAAACCGGTCGGAATCCGGCTAAGCACCCAGGGCAGCGCATCGGCGTTGTTGAAGCACGGAAGCACGACGTCGACGAGCATCTGATCACGCTATTGCGACCGCCGTACCGGCCAGTGCGGTTGTACTCCTTACGGACCGCAGAACCAGCCTGGCGGGGGAGTCGGGCGTGGTCCTGGTTTGGTCAGTTGTCCGGTGGCGCCAGTCCCCACGGGTTGGGCACCGGCAACGTGCGGCCCGCGAACACCGCGGTGGCCAGCGGCCGCAGCAGCTCGGCCAAGCGGTTGGTCCGGGCCGGGCCGAGCGCCGACCAGGGCCGCTCGGCCAGCTGGTCGGTCATCCGCTCAACGTTCGCCCGGCCGTGCTGGCCGGCCGTGGTCACGTGGCCCTGCTCGTCCAGCCAGCCGCGGTCGCGCAACGACCCGACCGCCTCCGCCCACTCCAGCTCGCTCCACTTGCGGTAGGTGCGCACCGCGTCGCTCGACCAGTCCGAGCGCACCGCGGAGAAACTCACGTGCGCCTCCAGCGGACCCAGCCCGGCGGTCAGCAGCGCCGCGATGTGCCCGTCGCCGCGGTGCTCGCGCAGCACCGTGGTCGCTTGCCACAGCGCCAGGTGTGGCTGATCCGGCCAGGGCAGCGCGGCGTTGGCCGCACCGAGTGGCCGGCCGGCCAGGTCGGTCGCCTCGGCCGCCTCGCGGGCCAACGTGGCGGCTTCGGCGACCGCGTCCGAGTCGAGCACGGCGCCCATCAGCCGGCGCATCGCGGCGTCCATGGCCTCGAGTCGGGTGGCCAGCAGCTTGGCCGGGCTGGCGTAGTCCCAGACGTCGGGAACCGCCCGGGCAACCATGTCCGGATGGAAGTTGTAGAACGTCGCGGTGACCAGGCCCGCGCTGGCCGCACCGAGCGGCGCGGCCCGGCAGCCGAAGTAGCTCATCCAGCCGCCGCGAAGCCCGAGTGCGTCGGTGGCCGCCCGGGTCTCCGGGGCGAAGTAGGTGATCGCGTGGATGGGCTCGAACAACCGCCACATCCGCCGCGCCGGGGACTCGGTCGCAGCCATCGGACGAGCAGTCAGCTGGCCAGAGCGGCGTCGAGCGTAATGGTGGTGCCGGTGAGCGCCTTGCTGACCGGGCAGCCGACCTTGGCGGCCTCGGCCGCGGCGACGAAGTCCGCCTCGCTCATTCCCGGCACCCGGCCGCGCACGGTGATATGGCTCCCGGTGATGCCCTCACCGGGCTGGAACGTGACGTCGGCCCTGGTGTCCAGCCGCTCGGGTGGCGTGCCTGCCTGCGCCAGGGCGTGCGAAAGCGCCATCGAGTAGCAGGTGGAGTGCGCGGCGGCGATGAGCTCTTCGGGGGAGGTCTTGTCCGTCGGCGGCTCGGTTCGGGCCGCCCAGGTCACGTCGAACGTGCCGAGCCCGGACGAGTCCAGCGAGACCTTGCCGGCGCCGCTGAGCAACGGCCCTTCCCAGTAGGCATTCGCGGTACGGACGGTGGCCATGAGTGCGTCTCCTTCACCTGCGTGCCGGACCTGTCGGGATATCCGCCAGTGATCGCTCGGACGAGCCTAGTCCGTCCGCGCTGGTCTCCGCGCGACCCCGGCACGGGCTGGCCGGCACCGCTCGGCGGCTACGGCACGATCGTGGTCCACTGTTTACGCAGCACGATCTCGACCACGTTCTCCGGCGTGTAGGGATCCGCGGCGATGACCTCGTCCAGCTCGTTTTCGTCGGCGACCTGGTAGATCAGCAGCGCACCGGTGTCATCCACCCACGGCCCGGCAAGCTCCAGCTTGCCCTGCTGGTGCAGCGACCGCAGATACTCGCGATGGGCGGGCCGGACCTTGAGCCGCCGCTCGTTGTCGGTGAACAGCAGTTGGACGACGAATCGCTTCATGGCCGGGAACTCTAGTCCGAACGATGCGGCTCGCCGGCGCGCGGGCTATCGCTCGAGCACGCCCTCCTCGGCGAGCCGGGTCGCGAGGGTCCGCAGCGCCTGGCGTAACCGGGACTTGGCCGTCCCCTCGGCAATCCCGAGCGTGGCGGCCACGTGCGGGTAGGTGAGCCCGCCGTAGTACGCGAGCAGGATCGCGGCCCGATGTGACTCGGGCAGCTCGGCCACCGTGCCGCGGACCGCCTTGGTGAGCACGTCCTGGATGGTGGACTCCTCGGCGTCCAGTGCCGTGACCCGGTCCACCAGCAGTGGCAGGTAGCGGTTGCGGACCTCGGCCCGGCGGAGCTGGTCGATCGCCCGGTAGCGAGCCGCCGCGCACAACCAGGCCCGCATCCGGCCGCGGCCCGGGTCGTACTGGCTCGGGTGCTCCCAGAGGCCGAGGAACACCTCCTGCACGATGTCCTCGGCCGCGGTTGGCTCGCCGAGCATCCGCATGGCGACTCCGTACACCGCCGGCGCGTGCTGGTCGTAGGCGTCGGCGAGCGCTTCCGCCTCGCCGGCGATGAGCCGCTCGCGGAGCCGGTCGTCGCACTCGTAGACCATCGTCAGTCACATCCGAGGGTGGCCGCGGCGTGCAGCAGGTCCAGGGCCAGCCGGGAATCGCCGACCACCGTGCAGGGCAGCGCATCCGGCGGCAGCCGGCCGGCCATCACCGTGCAGAAGTCGACCGCCGTGGCGACGATGAGGACGCCCGGTTCGCCGCGACCGGAGCGGGTGGCGGCACCAAGCGGGACCGTCCAGCGGCCACCACCCGGTCCGGTCAGCACCAGCCCGGCGGTCCGGCCGCGATGCTGCCGCCCGGTGCGAACCAGTGCCATCGGCAGCAGCCGAAGCCCGAACTCTACGATCCGGCCCAGGTCGGCCCCACCGGGCGGCCGGGTGGGCAGGTCGAGCACCCGGCGCAGATCGTCGGTGTGGGTCCAGGTCTCGAACACGCGTTGCACCAGCGCTTCGGCGGCCGGCCGCCGGATCCGGCCGGGACCGGCCAGTGGCACTAGCCGGGTGAGCACACTGGAGCTGGCCGCCGCGAACCGGCGGGCGAGCAGGTCGGCCTGCAGACGCCAGCGGATCGGGTCGGCCGGCGCGCTCAGCACCGGACGGACGTCCGGCCCGCGCGGGTGCGAGATCGCATCGAGCAGCACCCGGTCGTTGCCGGACAGGTGCGCGATCAGCCCGCCGACCGTGCCGTGCCTAGGCACCGGCAGCGACCATTGGTCGCGGTCGATCCGGTCGAGCAGCACCAGCAGGCCGGCGATCTGCTCCCGGTATCCGCTGACCGCGGCACCGATCCCCGCCGCGGGCGCTCGGACCGCGACCGCGGCCGCCACGGTCCGGGCCCGCAGACCGGGGGCCGGGGGCTCCGGTTGGGCCGCACCGACCAGCTCGGCGGCCCGGCTGAGCAGCGCGGTCTCGGCCAGGCACCCGGCGCACCCGTCCAGGTGTGCGAGCACGCCGATCGCCTCGTCGTAGCCGCACGCACCGAGCGCCCACGCGCCGAGCGTCTGACCTACCGCGTCGTGATCCATCGCCGTCCACTGCTCTGCGTGGCGGTCCGGTCGTGGGACCGGCTCCGGCAGCTATTCGGACCGGCCCCACGATCGGATTGGCGCGGCAAACCCAACCGGTTACCCGGACTTGAACTTTGCGGTCACGATCGCAAGCGCCGACGAGATCGGAATGACCGACGCGGCGGGCGAGCACTTGACCTCCACCGCACG